>NZ_RJVK01000004.1 GCF_003752135.1 Caminibacter pacificus | reverse complement strand
GCAACTTATATCTAAGTTATCAATCATCTCAAACGCTCTCCCGCGTTTTGGGACTGAAAGTATATAATATTCCTACCCTCTTGTCAAGAGTTTTTCTGAAAAATTTTCACTTTTTTTCACTTTTTTCTCTTCACCTTTCACATTATACTTGTGAATTCCCAAGTTTTGGGGAGTTTAAGTTGTTATTTTAAAATGTGAATTTTTAATAGAATCCGAAGAAAGTTTTTCATTAGGTATAAAGACAAGTTGGTCATTTATAATTGTAGGAGATAAATGAATTGTTTTTTGTACTTTCTCAATAGAAACAATATTACCATTATTTATATTAATAACTTTTGTTGCTAAATCGTGAATATCTTCTTTTTGATGAGAAATCATAAATGTCGTAAGTTTAAACTCATTATGTATAATTAAAATCTCTTTTTTTATTTTTTCTTTAACTTCTTCATCAAGTGCGCTTAAAGCCTCATCCAATAATAATATTTTAGGTTCTTTCATTAAAGCTCTTACTAAAGCGACTCTTTGTTTTTGACCTCCGCTAAGAGTATTTGGCATTCTATTTATAAATGGTGTCATTTCGACAATATCCAAAAGCTTCATAGCAAGTTTTTTATCTTTTTTTACAAACAAAAGATTTTCTAAAACGTTCATATTCGGAAAAAGTGCGTAATCTTGAAATACATAACCGATATCTCTTTTTTGAGGAGGTAAAAAAAATTTTTTATCTTGCCAAATTTTTTTATTAACCTTTATAATGCCTTCACTTTTTTCAAGTCCAGAAAGCACTCTAAAAAATGTAGTTTTTCCACTACCGCTTTTACCATATAGAGCATAAAACTCATATTGTTTAAAAGTTTCGTTTATTTTTAACGTAAAATTTTTAAATGTTTTAACAATGTTAATTTCTATCATCATATTTCTTTATATTTTTTTGAATAGTTATAAACATATACGAAAAATAAAACTATAAAACTTAAAATCAATAATATTAAACTATAAATATGTGCCGAAAAATAATCTAAATTTTCGACATATTCATAAATAGCAATACTTGCAACCTTAGTAACTCCCGGAATTGATCCTCCGACCATCAAAACAACACCGAATTCACCGATTGTATGCGCAAACGTAATAATTAATGCAGTAATTATCGAAGGTTTTATATTCGGCAGTACAACTCTAAAAAGTGTTTCGATTTTATTTTTTCCTAGTGTATATGAAGCTTCTATGATACTTTTGTTTAAACTTTCGATACCGCTTTGAATAGGCTGTAGCATAAACGGAAGAGAATAAATACAACTTGCAACGACAATTCCGGGAAATGAAAAGACTAAAGAAATATCGAAATATTTTTGAAAAAATTCTCCAAGAGGAGAGTTTTGTGAAAAAGCCCATAAAATATAAAAACCTAAAACCGTAGGAGGTAAAACGATGGGTAAAGCAAAAAATGCTTCTAAAAAAGGTTTGATTTTAGATTTTGTTTGAGATAAAAACCAAGCAAGAGGTAATACGATAAAAAAAAGAATCAAAGTAGTAATAAAAGCAAGTTTAAAAGATAAAAGAAGAGGAGTAAAGTCAAGTTGACTTACTTTATTTAACAATGTATCCATATTTTTCTAATATTTCAGCCGCTCTTTTACTTAACATATACGTATAAAATGCCGCGGCGTTTTTATTTGATTTTGCTCTTGATAACAAAACGATACCTTGATTAATAGGTTCATAATATTTTGAAGGTATTTCAATCCAATGAACCCCTTCTTTATATTTTTTCATTTTCGGAGAAAATAAAGCGGATTTAGCCACAAAAGCGCCGTCGGTTGCCGCTAATGCATATGATAAAGCCTGAGTGACCGTCTCGGTAAAAACGATTTTATCATGCAAATCCCACCATTTATTATGTAAAAACTCTTGTGCCGCTTTTCCGTAAGGTGCTAATGAAGGATTCGGCATTGCTATTTTATTTAGATTTTTAATATCCTCTATTGAATTAACTGTTTTTTTTGGGGCAAAAAATGCCAATGCACCTCTTGCATATACAACCGGTCTTGTAAAAGCGTATCCGTTTTTATACAAATACCATGGATATTTCATATTCGCAGATAAAAAAACATCATAAGGAGCATGATTTTTTATTTGCGCCGTTAATTTTCCACTGCTACCGAGTACAACTCTAACATTTACATCCGGATATAACTTGTTAAAATCTTTAACCAAACTTTTTATAGCATAAGAAACGTTTGTAGCTACTGCTATTGTAATTTGAGAGGCAAAAAGAGGAGTTAATAAAAGAAAAAAAAGTAATTTTTTCATAGCTTTGCCTTCGATTGTTTTATTTGTATCTATATGTAATTCTACCTTTGTCCAGGCTATAAGGATTTATTTCAACCTTTACTTTATCTCCCGGTACGATTTTAATGTAATTCATTCTAATTTTACCACTTATATGACAAAGTATTTCTTTCCCTAAACCTTCAAGTTCCACTTTAAACATTGCGTTAGGAAGTGCTTCTTTTACAATTCCATCCACTTCTAATACGTCTTTTGCCATTACTCTTCCTCCGTTAATATAATTGGTTTGTTATTTAGTATTGCTATTTGATGTTCATAATGAACACCCACTTCCATATCTTCACAATAAACATCCCAGCCGTTTTCAGCCAAAATCGGCTCTCCGCATTTATGACAAAGCATAGGCTCCAAACAAAAAACATGTCCGTTTTTAACTTTTTCGCCTTGATTCGGTTTGCCTTCTACATAATTTAATATCTGAGGCTCTTCGTGCGGTTTTCTACCTATACCATGCCCGCTATAACCTTTTAAAGGCACATATCCGTGAGAAGTTATATATTCTTCTAAAAGTTTACTTATTTGTTTATATCTCATTCCCGGTTTGATATTTTTTACGGCATGATAAATTGCATCTCTTGCTACTTCTATCATTTTTTGATATTTTTCATCAATTTTACCTACTCCCACAGTAATAGCGGCATCTCCGTACCACCCGTTTATTTCAACTCCGACATCATAACCGACAACATCACCCTCTTTTAAAGGTTCATCATCAGGAATACCGTGTATTACTACACCGTTTCTACTGATACATACACTATTTGGAAAATCATATAAACCTTTAAAAGCAGGTCTTCCACCGTTGCTTCTTATAAAATCTTCGGCTATTTTATCAAGTTCAAGAGGGGTAATTCCGGGTTTTGTGTGTTCTCTTAAAAGCTTTAGAGTCTTCGCTACTAATTTCGCAGGCTTTTTAATCTCTTCGATTTCACTTGGTTTTCTAATTGGTATCGCCATTTACTCTCCTAAAAATAAAGCAAGGGAATTAAATTCCCGTAACTGATAATGTATCGTATTTTTGCATTTGCATTTCGGCTTGGATTTTTCTCATAGTATCGATCGCAACTTGTACGACGATAAGTACGGCAGTCCCACCGAAATAAAAATTAATACCGATAAGTTTTACAAGTAACCATGGAAGTACCGTAATAATTCCTAAATAAATCGCACCCCAAAAAGTTAATTTACTTGCAACGTCATTTAAAAATTTAGCGGTTTGCTCACCAGGTCTGATTCCGGGAATAAATCCGCCTTGTTTTTTAAGGTTTTCGGCAATTTCTTTTGCATTAAATACGATTGATGCGTAAAAATATGCAAAGAAAATAACTAATACGAATTCAATAACATGGAAAAGATATCCGTTCGGATTTAATGCGTCTCTTATTGAAACTAAAATAGGATTACTAACTCCGCTAAGTACAGTTAATGGGAACATTAAAATTGCACTTGCAAAAATCGGAGGAATTACACCACTTAAATTCAATTTAATAGGAATATAATTCATAATTCTTTTAAATCTGTTTTGCATTAAAACTTTTCTTTGATATGAAACAGGTATACGTCTCTCCGCAAGTTCTACATAAATAATAAATGATACGGTAGCTACTACAATAGCAAGAATGAAAATTAAACCGATAACAGTTAACTCTCCCACATCCACTAAATTTAAAGTACCGACAATTGCACTCGGAATTCCGCTGACAATACCTGCAAAGATAATTAAACTAATACCGTTTCCGATACCTCTTTGAGTAATTTGTTCACCAATCCATACAAGAATCATAGTACCCGCAAGCATTGTAAATGCCGCTAAAATAACAAATGTAGTTTTATCGATCATAACGGCGCTCTCGCCCATTTTACCGGTCATTGAAGTTAAACCTAACGCAATACCGATCGCTTGTACGAATGCAATACCCACAGTTGCGTATTTAATGATTTTCATATATTTTTGGAAACCTTGAGAATCTTTTTTAAGCTCTCCGAGTCTTGGGAAAGTTGCCGCAAGTAACTCCATAATAATCGAAGCGGTAATGTAAGGCATTACACCAAGTGCGATAATACTCATTCTACTTACCGCATTACCGCTGAACATATTAAGTAAACCTAATGCGTCGTTTTGATGACCTGAAAAGAAGTCTTTAATTACATCTATATTTACCCCTGGTACCGGTACATAGGCAAGGATTCTATAAACAAGAAGAAAGCCAAGGGTAATTAAGATTTTTTTAGCTATCGGATTCATACCCTTACTTTCCAGAAGTTGTGATGTTAGCGTCTTTTATTTTATCTTTTAGTTCTTTCGCTTTAGAACCGATCAGTTTAACTTTTTTAGATTTGATTTTAATAATTTTGCTTAAATTTTCAATAGTAATTTCATTAAGCTCAGCAATTGCTGTAATTCTATCTACGTTAATCGCTTGAGGTTTTTCTCTTCTACTTGTGAAACCAACTTTTGGTAATCTTCTTTGAAGTGGAGTTTGTCCACCTTCAAAACCTCTTTTTTTAGAATAACCAGTTCTACTTTTTTGACCTTTTTGACCTCTTGTAGCAGTTTTTCCGTATCCGCTTGCAGGTCCGCGCCCTACTCTTTTAGTTTTATGAGTAGCGCCGCATGCCGGTTTTAAGTTTTCTAACGCCATGATTACGCCTTTTTACTTTTAATCATTTGTAGAGCTTTGATTGTAGCTCTTACAAGGTTATGAGGTTCGTTCGAACCAAGTGATTTAGAAAGAATATCTTTAATACCAACAAGCTCAAGTACCGGTCTCACCGCACCACCTGCGATCAGCCCCGTACCCTCACTTGCAGGTTTAAGTAAAATTTTTGATGCGTTAAATTTAGCTTGAACGTCATGGTTAATAGTGTTTCCATGAATACCTTCAATTTTAACAAGGTTTTTAAATGCGTCGTCAATAGCTTTTCTGATTGCATCAGGAACTTCTTTAGCTTTTCCTGTTCCTACACCAACGATACCTTTTTTATTACCAACTACTACTAAAGCGTTAAATCTGAATCTTCTACCACCTTTAACAACTTTAGTAATTCTTCCGATATTAACAACTACTTCTTCAAATTCTTCTCTATTATAATCTCTAATTACTTGAGGTTTTTTAGCCATTTGCCTTCCTTATAGTTTTATGCCGTTTTCTCTTAGAGTATCTGCAAATGCTGCAACTACACCGTGATATTTATATCCGTTTCTGTCAAAAGCCACTTTTTCAACATTAGCAGCTTTTAATTTTTCAGCGAAAATCGCTGCTGCTTTTTTAGCACCTTCGATATTTGAAGGTAGCTTTTCATCAAGATGAGCAGTATTTAAGTGTGCAAGTGTATGACCAGCCGTATCGTCAATAGCTTGAACGATAATATATTTGTTTGATTTATAAATAGTAACTCTTGGCATATCAGCAGTACCGCTGATTCTACCTCTTACTCTTCTTTTTCTTTTAAGTCTTCTTAAATCTCTTTTTGCTAATGCTTTACTTCTTCTCATCTCTCACCCTTATTTTTTAGCTGTTTTACCAGCTTTTCTAATAATATGTTCATCAACATATTTAACACCTTTACCTTTGTAAGGTTCAGGTTTTCTAAAGCTTCTGATTTCAGCAGCTACTTGCCCCACTTGTTGTTTGTCGCTACCTTTTACGGTAATAATGTTTTTCTCAACAGTAATAGTAATTCCAGCAGGAATTTCATATTCGATCGGATGAGAATATCCAAGGTTAAGTACTAATTTGTTTCCTTGAACGTTCGCTCTGTAACCAACACCGTTGATTTCAAGTTTCTTTTCAAAACCTTGAGTTAATCCGATTACGGCGTTGTTAGCAAGTGCTCTAACAGTTCCCCACATAGCTTTAGCGAATTTGCTATCTTCTGCAGGTTCGAATGTTAAAGTATCACCTTCGATATTAACTTTTACAACACCTTTAGTGTCGATTTCTTTTGCATCTTGGCCTTTTTTAATAATTAATTTATTCCCTTCAAGTTTAGCTTCAAGGCCAGAAGCTAACTTTACGGGTTGCTTACCGATTCTACTCATTAATATGCTCCTTATATATTTTTACCAAATACTACAGATAACTTCGCCACCAACTTTTAATTTGTAAGCTTCATCATTCGGCAATACGCCTTTATTTGTAGAAACAACCAAAGTACCAAAACCGTTTTTAAAGTTTTTAATATCTTGGTATCCTTTATAAACCCTTCTACCAGGTTTAGAAATTCTTTTAACTTCGTTAATTACAGAATTTCCGTTTTCATCATATTTTAAAGTAACGTTGATGAATTTTTTATTTCCATCTTCGATAACTTTATAGCTTTCAATATAACCTTTTTCTTCAAATACTTTTAAAACGTCTTCCATAAGTTTTGAGTGGTTTAGTTTAGTAACTTCCAAACCTCTCATAGCAGCGTTTCTAATTCTTGTTAATCCATCTGCGATAATATCGTTCATCATTGCGGCATCCTTTTACCAGCTTGCTTTTTTAACACCAGGGAGTAATCCCTCGTTTGCCATTTTTCTTAGACAAATTCTACAAATTCCAAAGTCTCTATATACAGAGTGTACTCTACCACAAATAGAGCATCTTGTATATGCTCTAACTTTGAATTTTGGTTTTCTTTTAGCTTTAGCAATCATACTTTTTTTTGCCATTTTACTTTCCTTTTGTAAATGGGAATCCGATAAGTTCAAGCATTCTTTCAGCTTGTTTATCGTCTTCAGTCGTTGTAGAAATATTAATGTTCATACCGTGAACTTTAATAATGTTATCATAGTCAACTTCAGTAAATACAAGTTGCTCGGTAAGACCGAAGTTAAAGTTACCTCTTCCGTCAAAACCGTCTCTTTTTACACCTTTAAAGTCTCTAACTCTCGGAAGAGCGATTGAAATAAGTTTTTGTAAAAAGTTCCACATCATATCGCCTCTTAGTGTAACTTTTACACCAACAGGCATACCTTCTCTTACTTTAAATCCTGCAACAGATTTTCTTGCAGGAGTAATAACTGCTTTTTGTCCTGTAATAAGAGTTAAAGTATCAGCAACGCTTTGAAGGAATTTTTTATCTCTACTTCCTTCACCAACACCTGCACTTACTACAATTTTTTCAAGGTTCGGAATAAGCATAGGGTTTTTAATATCAAACTCTTCAACAAGTTTAGGTCTAACTTCGTTATAGTATCTCTCTTTTACTTCAAATGTTCTAGCCATTGCCTTAACCTTCTACTTTTTTTACGTTAGAGATGTGAATTGGTTTTTCGATGTATTCGAACCCGCCTTTAGGGTTAGCTTCTGTAGGCTTAACAGCCTTTTTCACTACGTTCACACCTTTAACGATTACTTTAGCTTCTTTAGGAATTACTTTTAAAACTTCACCAGTTTTACCTCTATCGTCACCGGCGATTACTTTTACAGTATCGCCTTTTTTAATTTTGAATTTTGGAGGTAAATTTTTTCTTGCCGCCATTATAACACCTCCGGAGCTAATGATGTAATTTTTTGGAACCCTTCATATCTAACTTCTCTCGCGATAGGTCCGAAAATACGAGTTCCAACAGGTTCTTTTTTAGCATCGATGATAACTGCCGCGTTATCATCAAATCTGATTAAAGAGCCGTTTTCTCTTTGAACTTCTTTTTTAGTTCTAACAACAACAGCTTTTACAACTTGACCTTTTTTAATTTTCCCGTTTGGAAGGGCTTTTTTAACAGAGGCAACGATAATGTCACCTACTCTTGCATATCTTCTTTTTGACCCTCCCAAAACTTTAATACACATAATTTCTTTAGCACCGCTGTTATCAGCGACTTTTAGTCTTGTAAATGGTTGAATCATTCTTATTCTCCTCTTTCAACAATTTCTTTAAGAACGAAACTTTTTCTTTTAGAAATTGGTCTATGCTCGATAGCAGTAACGATATCACCAACGTTTGCTTCGTTGTTTTCGTCATGAACAAGATATTTTTTGAATTTTTTTACAATTTTATGATATTTAGGATGTAAAACTTTTCTTTCAACTAAAACGTTGATAGTTTTATCTCCGGTTTTTTTAATAACTTTTCCTTGAATAACTCTTTTAGGCATTAGTTACCCCTTTTTTGTCTCATCGCAGTTTTGATTCTTGCGATGTCTTTTCTAATTTTAGAAACAAGAGACGTATCTTGTAGCTGCATAGTTTTTAATTTCATTCTTGTTTCGAAAAGTTCCATTTTTTTATTTTTCAGAAGCTCTTGTAATTCAGCTTCTGATTTTTGAACTAATTCCGCTACATTTAGTTTAGTATAGCTCATTTTCACTCTCCATTGTTACAATTTTTGTTTTAAATGGTAATTTTGCAGCTGCAAGAGTTAAAGCTCTGATTGCCGTATCATGGTTTACACCAGTGATTTCGAAAATAATTCTACCAGGTTTAATATTCATTACCCACTCTTCTACGCTACCTTTACCTTTACCCATTCTCACACCGACAGGTTTAGCAGTTAAAGGTTTATCAGGGAATACTCTAATCCAAATTTTACCTGTTCTTTTCATTGTTCTTGAAAGGGCAACCCTTCCAGCTTCGATTTGTCTTGAATTGATTCTACCAAGCTCGATCGCTTTTAGTCCGTATGTTCCGAACGCAAGGCTATTACCTCTGTATGCCTTACCTCTGTTTCTACCTTTTTGTTGTTTTCTATATTTAGTTCTTTTTGGCATTAACATTTCTGCGTCCTTTTCTTCTTCTTTGAGGTTTTCTCTCCTCAGTAGAAGCTACTTGATTATTACCTTTTCTTTGTAATACTTCACCTTTGAATATCCAAACTTTAACACCGATAATTCCGTATGTAGTTAAAGCTTCGGCAAAACCGTAATCGATTTTAGCTCTTAACGTATGAAGAGGAACTCTTCCCTCAAGATACCATTCAGTTCTTGCCATTTCGGCACCGTTTAATCTTCCAGAAACTTGAACTTTAATACCTTTAGCTCCGGCTTTTAGAGCTGATTGGATAACTTTTTTCATAGCTCTTCTGAACGCTACCCTTCTTTCGATTTGAGTAGCTACGTTTTCAGCCGCAAGTTGTGCGCTTAGTTGTGGTTTTCTTTCTTCTTTAATGTTTAGAATAAGTTCTTTACCACCGATTAATTTTTGAAGTTCTTTTTTAAGAGCTTCAACTTCGCTACCACCTTTACCGATGATGATACCAGGTTTTGCCGCGAAAATTGTAATTCTTACTTTTTTAGCCGTTCTTTCGATAATAATATCGCTGATTCCGGCATAGTATAGTTTTTTCTTTAAGAATTTTCTAAGTTCATAGTCGTTTAGAACATTCTCAGGCATAGTATTATAGTTGATAAACCATCTACTTCTCCAGTTTCTATTTATCCCTAATCTTAGTCCGATTGGATTCGTTTTTTGACCCATTAGCTTTCCTTTTCAACTTCTACGTAAATGTGAGCTGTTGGTTTTTGAATTCTGCTTGCCATACCTCTTGCTCTTGGTCTAAATCTTTTTAGATAAGGACCTCTATCAACTCTACAAGATTTAACTACAACTTCATTAGCGTCAAATCCGCCGTTTGCTACCGCACTTGCAATAACTTTTGCGATAACCCTTGCCGCTTTATTCGGCATAAATTCAAGCTTTGCAAGAGCTTCTTCAGCGTTCATTCCCTGAATTTCTCTTGCAACAAGTCTTGCTTTAGTTGGTGAAAGTCTGATAAATTTTAATGTTGCTTTACTCATCACCTATCCTTACTTACCAATTTTCTTTTGAACAGAACCTTTATGACCTCTAAAAGTTCTTGTAGGTGCGAATTCACCAAGTTTGAATCCTACGTGTCTTTCAGTGATATAAACAGGAACGAAATCTCTTCCGTTATGAACGTTAATAGTTAAACCGATCATTTCAGGAACGATTGTACTTCTTCTACTCCAAGTTTTAATTGGTTTTGGGTTTTTTTCTTCTTTTGCTTTAAGAACTTTTTTCATTAAATGGTCGTCTACGAAAGGACCTTTTTTCAAACTTCTAGCCATGAGCTATCCTTATTTCTTTCTTCTTGAAATGATATATTTATCAGATTGTTTTTTCTTACGAGTTTTGTAACCTTTAGTCGGCATACCCCAAGGTGTAACAGGATGGTTACCTTTACTTCTACCTTCACCACCACCGTGTGGATGGTCAACCGGGTTCATTGCGATACCTCTTGTTTGAGGTCTGATTCCAAGCCATCTGCTTCTTCCGGCTTTACCGATAGTGATGTTTTGGTAATCAGCGTTACCAACAGTACCGATAGTCGCCATACATTCACCAAGAATTTTTCTCATTTCACCTGATGGAAGTCTAAGGATTACGTATTTTCCTTCTCTACCCATAATTTGGCAGCTGTTACCCGCAGCTCTTGCGATTTGCCCGCCTTTTCCAGGTTTCATTTCAACGTTGTGTACTACAGTACCAACAGGAATGTTTTTAAGTTTCATAGCGTTACCAGGTAAAATATCAAGACCTGCTTCAGCCGCCATTACAGTATCACCAACTTTAAGACCTTCAGGTTGGATAATGTATCTTTTGTCTCCGTCAGCATAGCTGATTAGACAAATTCTACAGTTTCTGTACGGATCGTATTCGATAGTCATTACTTTACCAGGAACACCGAATTTATTTCTTTTAAAGTCGATAATTCTGTAAAGTTTTTTATGACCAGCTTCTCTATGGCGAGAAGTGATTCTACCCATATTGTTTCTACCGGCTTTTGCCGGAAGTTTAATAAGTAATTTTTTAACCGTCGGCTTAGAAGTGATGTCGCTATTATCAAGCGTACTCATAAATCTTCTTGACGGTGTATATGGTTTATATGTTTTTACTGCCATCTTCTATCCTTATACACTTAGGCTTTCAAGTTTTGCATCTTCAGGTAATTTAACATAGAATTTTTTATAATCAGGTCTTTTACCTTCGATTCCTCTGAATCTTTTCACTTTACCTTTTTGTCTAAGTGAATTGATTTTGATTGGTGTTACACCGAAATATTCTTTGAAAATTTCTTTTAATTGATTTTTAGTCACTTTTGGTGACGTTTGAACTACTAAAACACCTTGCTCTTGAAGGTTAAGTGCTTTTTCAGTATAAACGATTGATTTGATATCTGTAATATCTGCCATAGCTTAGCCCTTTATAACTTTATCGAATGCAGCTTTATCAAAAATAATGCTTTTGAAAACGCTTGCATAGTATGCGTTTAATTCTTCCGGTGTAATAATGTATACGTTTGGAATGTTTCTAAATGCTAAAAATGTTTTTTCGTCCATTTCATCAACAACGATTAGATAATCTCTTTCGTTGATGTTGTTTAGCCATTTTACAGCGTCTTTAGTTTTTCCGCTGTCGATTTTGATTGAATCAACAACGTAAATTTTTCCGTTTTCAGCTTTTTCGTTAAGTGCATATTTTAGTGCAACTCTTTTTTGTTTTTTATTAATTTTTTGAGACCAATCTCTTTCGTTTCTCGGTCCGTGAGCTACACCACCACCTACGAAATGAGGTGCTCTGATAGAACCTTGTCTTGCCCTACCTAAACCTTTTTGTCTGAATGGTTTTTTACCACCACCGCTAACTTCACCTCTTGTTTTCGTATGAGCCGTACCCGCTCTTTGATTAGCAAGGTAAGCTTTTACATACAAATAAAGGTTGTGCGGATTAATGTTTTGAAAATCTTCAGGTAATTGGTTAATTTGTTTAATCTCTACGCTCATTTCACAATCCTTACTTTTCCTAAGCTACCGTTTGCTCCAGGAACACTTCCTTTAATTACAAGTACACCCATATCCGGGTCGAATTCAACTACCTCAGCATTTACAGTTACGTTTTTGTTTCCGTAATGTCCAGGCATTTTTTTACCAGGCATAACTCTACCCGGGAATTCACAGTTACCGATTGAACCAGGTGCTCTGTGAAATCTACTACCGTGGCTTCCAGGTCCACCACCGAATCCGTATCTTTTTACAACACCTTGGAAACCTCTTCCTTTGCTTTTGAAAGTAATTTTTACTTTTTTAGCTTCTTTAAGAGGCTCTACTGATAAATCACCAGCCTCAGTGTTTGCAACAGCAAGTTCTACGAATCTGTTGAACTCTTTATCAAGTCCGTATTTTTTTTGCATACCTTCGATAGGTTTATTAATTTTTTTACCGTGCGGATACGCTACAAGCGCTTTTCCGTTTTCTTTTACTTCACAAACTTTTGCAGGTACTACTCTTAATAGAGTAACAGGGATACTTTTAGTTCCTACAGTCCTACTCATTCCTATTTTTTCAACTATAAATTCCATTCAAATCTCCTTAACTTAGTGCCCTAACTTCTACATCAACCTCTGGTGCCAACTCAAGTTTCATAAGTTGATCAACAGTATCAGGCGATGCATTCACAACATCAATAAGTCTTCTGTGAATTCTAATTTCGAATTGTTCTCTACTATCTTTATTGATGTGAGGTGATCTTAAAACCGTATATCTTCTGATTTTAGTAGGTAGAGGAATTGGTCCCTTTACTTCTGCTCCGGTTCTTTTAATCGCATCCGTAATGATGCTAACAGCTTTATCAAGCACTCTGTGGTCATATGCTTGAAGTTTGATTCTAATTTTTTCCATTAGCCTTCCTTTTTAAAGATCTCGTGGTTTTTCCACGCTATTTGGAGTTGAAATTATATGAGAAATCGAGTTATTTTGCAAGAGAAAAAGAGGGTATTTTTTCCTTTTTGAAAGGAAAAAGATAAAAGGCGTAACTTTTAAGAATGCGTAATTTTCGGATGATATGCATTTTTAACGATATACTCAACCGCCTCATCTACATCGTCTGTTACGATAAACAATTCAAGGTCTTTTTTTTCAATATAATTGTGCTTTAGCATTACTTCATAAAACTTCAAAAGCGGTTCGTAAAACTCTTTTCCGAAAAACACTACCGGTATTTTTGTCATTTTTCCGGTTTGAATAAGCACGAGCACTTCGCTTAGCTCGTCAAGCGTACCGAAACCTCCCGGCATCATTACGGTTCCCACGCTATATTTTAAAAACGTCACTTTTCGCGTAAAAAAGTATCTGAATCTAAGAGGAATTTTTACATAAGGATTCGTAGTTTGTTCGTGAGGCAATTCTATATTTAACCCTACGCTGATTTTGGCCCCCTTATTTGCCGCTTCCATAATTCCGGGACCTCCGCCGGTTATAATAGCAAACCCTTTATCGCTTAATTTTTTTGAAATTTCGGTCGCTTTTTCGTAATAGTAATTACCCGGTTTTTCTCTTGCGCTTCCGAATATCGAAATTCCCGGCGGTATATCTTCAAGCTCTTCAAAAGCGTCCGTAAAATCACTAATAACCCTGAACATCCTCCAAACGTCTTTGTTTAAATCTCTATTATCCAAAAACTCTTTTTGTATATCTTTATGCATCCTATCTCCTTAAAAAAGTCTTCCTATTTTTTTGTAGCCTATATAAAATAGTACCATACCGATAATCAAAAGCGCAACAAAATACGGAATCAAATCATAAAACGACGCACCCCTGAAAAATATCGATTCGCTCGCTTCTATGTAATATCTTACAGGTGAGATGATACTAAGTTTTTGAAGCCAAGGCGCCATAGAGCTAATAGGCGTCCACGCACCGCTTAGGAAAATAAGAGGCATCATAAGCATAAAAGAATACTGCCCGACTTCCGTAACGGTATTGCTTATTGCGGCAATCACAAGCCCTATACCTCCTAATGAAAAGGCAAAAAGTAAATTCAGCAAAAAGAAATGCCATAAATTTCCGTTAATCGGCATATCAAACACTCCAAAAAGTATAAGTCCCACACTCACCCAAACTCCTACCAAAATTACAACCACCTGAGAAAACATCTTTGCAAAAATCGTTAAAATGGAACTCACCGGCATTAAAAGCATAATATCCCATGTCCCTTCTTCTTTTTCTTTTACAAAAACGGTGGCTACCAGCAAAAGCACCAAAAGCACCACATCGCTCATAAGCTCCGCCAGACTCATAAACCAGGTGGAGTTTGAGTTTTGATTAAAAAGCCGATGTGTTTGAATGGAAAGAGGAAAGTGCAAATTTACAAACCGAGCTAAAATTTCGTTTAGATAAATTACCGTCACTTGCGCCTGGGCTGCGGCGGTTGAATCTATGAGTACGTTTACTTGGGATTTTCCGGTTTTATAGTAGTTTTTTGCAAAATCGCCGTCAAATACAAGTCCGACCATTATTTTTTTGTTTTCTATCGCTTTTTTTAGTGCTTCTTCGTTTAGAAATCTTTTTGGTGTTTGAAATTCGGGCTTATGGAGATGAGTTAAGATTTTATTTACTATTAAAGAATTGGAATAATCGACATACCCTACACTTACATGCTGAGGCTTTATTTTTATGCCTATTCCGGCCAGATAAATATCAAGCGTAAAAATATAAATCAAAAAAAGCATTAAAGCCGTATTTCTTAGAAGTATCAAAATATCTTTTTTCATAATGGCTAAAAATCTCATTTGATAGCCTTTTTGAGAAATAAAAGTCCCAGCAAAAATAAAACGGCTCCGTATACAAAAAGCACAGCCAAATATTCCAAATTAAGCGCCGAAGAAAAACCGGCTCCCACCAAAAAGCTGTCATAAGAGATATGATTGAAATACATAATCGGAAACGCGTGAGATTCGATTTGAGAAATTTTATCCATAGAAGATATCGGCATCAAAATCCCCGAATACAAAAATCCGGGCACTACGGTCAAAATAACCGTCAAAATCAGTGCGGCAATTTGCGTAGAAGTAAAAACCGATACCAAAAGCCCGATTCCAACACTCACAAACACAAAAATCTCAGCCGCTATCCAAAAAAGAAGAAAACTTCCCCTAAAAGGCACGTCAAAATAATAAGTCGCCCACAAAAACAGAATAAAAATATTAACGCTGTGAAGTAAAAATGGAGGAGTTAATTTCGCTATCAAAAATTCGGTTTTACTAACTGGAGAAGAGTAAAAATTAAAAATAGTACCCTGTTCTTTTTCCTTGACTATTACAAGAGCCGCCAAAACCGCCGGAGCAATCAGCAGCACAAGACCTATAACCCCCGGAATAAAAGCGTTTGCATCGCGCAAGGATTCGTTAAACATATTTCTTTGATTGACTAAAATTATTTTTTTAACGGGCGCTTTGTCTCCTAAAATATGCAAAAACATCCCCTTAACATACCCTTCAAGAGTCAAGGCTCTAAGAGGAAACGACCCGTCGATATAGACACCGACCCGGGCTTTTTTTTGATGTAACAGTTTTTTTTGAAAAGAAGGAGGAATAATTATCAAAACGTCAAGCTTGGCTTTTTTGAAAAGTTTAAGGGCTTCGTTGTCGCTTATGGCTTTTACCTGAGTATCGAAATATTTGGAATGCTCGAAAGAATTGACAATTTTAAGAGACAAAGGAGTGTTGTCTCTATCGATAATCATCGTTTTTGCGTGGGTAATTTCGAGTTTAAGCCCGTATCCGAAAAGGAAAATAATCAAACTCGGCACAAAATAGACAAGAATAATCATTTTACTTCTTACAAGGTCTATAAACTCTTTTTTCAAATACGCTTTTATTACATGAAGTCTCATCGGTTTTCCTTATAAAATTCAAGGAATATCTCTTCAAAACTAAGTCCCGGGAATTGTTCGTGAAGTTTTTTTACCTCTTCGTCCACTATTTTTTTGCCTTGTTTTAATACAACGACTCTATCGCAGTATTCCGCTTCGCTCATATAATGAGTAGTAATCAAAATAGCGATTTTCCAATTCTCTTTTATTTTTCTAAGCATCTTCCAAAAAGCGGCCCTTGCTATCGTATCCACTCCGCTTGTAGGTTCGTCCAAAAACAAAACAACCGGGTCGTGCATCAAAGCGGCCGCTACCGAAAAACGCTGATTTATCCCAAGAGGGACGTCTTTTGGAAAGTAGTTCAGGTATTCTTTAAACCCCAGAAGCGTTGAATATTCCTCTATTCTTTTGTTTATTTCGCTGTTTGAGAGTTTATACATTTTACCGAAATATTTGAGATTTTCGATAATAGTCAAATCTTTATACAATGAAAAAAGCTGAGAGACGTATCCGATTTTGCTTTTTAGTTTTATTCTGTCTTTATAAGACTTAATTGGAGTTCCAAGAAGTTTCAATTCACCCGCATCTATCGGATAGAGCCCAAGAAGCATTTTAATAAGAGTCGTTTTTCCGGCTCCGTTTGCTCCTAAAAGCCCTAAAATTTCACCTTTTTTAAGAGTCAAATCTATACAATCGTCAGCTATAAAACTGCCGAATTTTTTGGTAAGACATTTAGCTTCTACGATAATTTCGGGTATTTCAAGCTCTTTTTTAGGAATATCTATTTTTATAGGTTTTTTGCCTTTTTTTAGGGCGTTTACGAAAAAGAGAGCTTCAAGAGTCGGTTTTGCGTGTGGCATATCAAGAGGTTTTAAACAATAAGTCCTTTGATTAAAACTAAAACACTCTTCACTCTCAATCTCGCCCTCATATACATAACTCTCAACGCTTTTTGTAAGTTCTTCGGCTTTTCCTTTTGCGATAATCTCCCCTTCGTCAAACAGCAATACTTTATCCATTTTGGAAGCTTCTTGCATATAAGCCGTAGAAATCAAAGCCATGATATTTTCTTTTTTTCTGATATCGTCCACTATCTCCCAAAGTTCCGCGCGGCTTATAGGGTCAACTCCGGTTGTCGGCTCATCAAGAATCAAAAGACGAGGTCTATGAAGAAGTGTGAGGATTAAAGAGAGTTTTTGTCTCATACCTCCGCTTAGATTTTTGGCAAGTCTGTCTTGAAAATTATAAAGCCCGGCCATTTTCAAAAGCCTCTCTTCATAGCCTCTATCTTTTTTGATGCCTCTTAAGTCCCTTATAAAATCGATATGTTCTTTAACACTTAGAGTATCATACAAAACAAGCCCGAGTCCTTGGGGCATAAGACCTATTTTACTTTTAACTTTTTCGGCTTCTTTGGGGGAGCGGTATTCGTATCCGTCAAGCTCTACAAAACCTTCGAAACTAAGCACCCCAGCTATTGCGTGAAGTGTCGAGCTTTTACCAGCTCCGTCAGCCCCTATGAGACCGACTATTTCACCCTCTCTCACTTCTATATGAGCGTCTTTGATTGCGATTTTGTTTTTATATTTTACCGTTACATTCGCTTTTAACATCTCTACATCTCAGGCAATTCTTTTAACGACCCCGGCAAATTTCCCCTGCCCGTTAAAATAACTCCGATTGCCGGAAGTCCTAATTTAAAATATTTACAGCTCTCAAGAGGTTTCAAATGCACTTCATAAACCCTTGTGATTCTATCACTCCTAACTTCCACCTCTTTTGGCGTAAATTCGGCCTTTTTGGCAATTTTACTAACAACCGCTTTTATAGGACGATTCGGAAACGAATCAAGGAAAATTTCGGCTTTTTGACCTACTTTTATTTTTCCGTTGGTTAATTCGTCCACGTAGATTTTTAAATAAAAACTTTTAGGGTCTATTACCGAAACTACAGGCATCCCAGCACCTACAACCTCTCCGACGTTTGCTATTTTGGTATCGACATATCCGTTTACGGGAGATTTTAAAGTAAGCTCGTTTATGATTGTTTGGACTTCGTTTTTTTGTGAATTTAGTGCGTTTATAGCATCTTTTAAAGCTTCTACGTTTTTAGTCGCCGCTTTTGCGATTTGTAAGTCTTTATTTGCTACTTTTACGGCTTTTTTTAGTGCCTCTTTTTTAGCCTCAAGTCCTTTTAATTTGTCTTTGTCGGTTTTTGTTTTTAGTTTTGCAAGTTCCAAATCGTGTTCTTTTGCAAGTTTTCTTTTTACAAGAGAGGCTATTCTTTTTTCATCTCTGATATCTTGGGCTATTACTTTTTTAAATGCGTCGATTTGCGCGTTTAGAGCGTTTAGCTCGTCGGTTTTGATTTTTACGTTAAGAGTGGCTTTTTTGATTGTTTTATCTACTTTTTCACTTGTAAATTCAAGCTCTTTTTCTTTTGCTTTTATCTGATATTCAAGCGCTTTTAGTTTGTCTTCAAACTCTTTTGAATCGAGTTTTGCTACAACTTCGCCTTTTTTTACCTCATCTCCGGTATCTACTCTAAGCAATAAGACGCGTCCGGGGTATTTTGTGTTTATGAGGATATCATCTCCGTCAATTCTTCCAACAGCCGCGACTAAATACGGAGGCAGTTTTTTTGGATTCAGTTTTTTATAGATTAAATATCCGCTTATTATCACAAGTGCGGTTATGATTGCGATTATAATTTTTCTATTCATTTTCGCCTCCGTCATATCTCAGTTTTACGCCCAAAAAGAAAATTTGAGCTTTGATAGCGTCTCTTTTGGCTTTTGCCGCGGCGAGTTTTGCGATTGCGTCGTTTAGGTCGCTGCTGTCGGCCAAGCCTTCATTGAATTTCGCTTTTATGTACTCATAATAACTCTCTCTTGCTTTTACTTCTTCTTTTGCCGCTTTTAGTCTGAAAAAGAGAGCTTTATAGTTTGCTAAATCGTTTTGATAATCCGTTTTTACTTTGTTTAGGTAGTTTTTATAATAAATCAAAGCGCTTGCCTTTGCGATTTTCGCCATTTCGATTTCGTTTTTTGTGGCACCTCCGTTATAGATATTATACTTTATTCCGATACCGAGATATGATTTGTCGATATTTTGATAGTCGTTTTTTGTAAGAATCAAATTATCGGCTTCTCTTTTTAATCCGGCCACAAATCCGATTTGAGGGTAGAGTTTTGATTTTGCAAGTTTAATATCCACATCAGAAATTTTTAAAGTCTCTTTTATAGCCCTAACATCCGGTCTTTTTTGAAAGTCGGGAGAAAAATTGATTTTTTTCACAATTATGCCGTCTATTTTGTCTATCTTTTTATTCAAAAGATAACTCAGCATATTCAAAAGCGATTCTTTTTGGGATTTCAGATTTTTGATATCGGCTATTACTTCGTAATATTTTGCATTTATCTCATCTACGCTTGATTTGTTAATAAGCCCCTCTTTATAAAGAGCGTCGGCTTTTTCTCTGGCGGTATTTAGTGCGTTTTTTGCAAATTTCAGGGCGTTAATATTGCATTTTAGAGCATAAATGGAGCTATAAAGCTTAGCAGCATTCAAAATAAGTTCTCTTTTTACGTTTTTTAGTTCGAGTTTTTGTTTTATAAGCTCAAGTTCGCTTTTTTTAATAAGATTTGAAATACCAAATCCGGTAAATAGAGGATATGAGTATTTAATCTCTCCAATGAAATGGTTCTTATCAGCCATTGGAAGCGTAGCTTTTACGTCCTGATAAATCAGATGTATCCCATCAGGCGCAACGGCCACGGGCTGAGGGGATGTGAGTTTCATTTCCGGTTGATTGAAAAAATGTACGGCATTGTATTCAAAATCCAAAGAGCCGTAGTTTTTGGCTTTTACGGCTTTTAGTTTTTTTTCGTAAATTTGCACTTTTTTTTGAGCTAATTTATAACTTAGAGAGTTTGTTATTTCGTTTTTTATCTGAGTGAAGTTTTCCGCCCACAAAATCCCTGTCGCTATCAAAACTAAACTAACTTTTTTCATATTTTCTCCTTTTGACAAATAAAAGCATAAAGATAAAAAAGCTTCCCACAGCTCCCCAAAAAGCCGCATCAAGCCATACGTATTTAAAGCCGTAATTGAAACTCATAAAATCCTCAAACATCCTAAATATAACCTTTGCAACAATTCCGTATATTTGCTCCATTTTGGCTAAAAACGAGCTTACGACTTCGTGATTTTGCAAGCTTACCATTGCGTCGAATTCTTTATCTTTATAAAACACAAGGTTATTCGTAGCTATCGCCGTACCGAAACTCCCTCCGATAAATCTGACATAGTCCATTGTCATTATACCCTGTTCTATTTTTCCGTTTGAGTTATTCATAACAAGTACGGTAATAGGAGCGAAAAAAAGCCCCATCGCAATTCCAAAAGGCATAGTTTTTAAAACAGCTTCATAAAAAGGAGTGTAGTAATTAAGACTCGGAAACAATACGTATCCGCTATACAAATAAATAACAGCCGCCGCTATCAAAACGGGAATCGGTGAGAATTTATCGCTCAAAGCACCGGCTATAATACTAAAAACCCCTATCCAAATACCAAATCCCAACACCCCAAGCCCCGTTTGAATAGAGCTTAGTCCTTTTAGATGTTCGTAATACATCGGAATGAGATAAAAATATTGATACATCGAAAACCCGAGCAGTATGAAATAGACCATTATCCCTATCGAATAATACGGATTTTTAAACAAAGAGTAATCAAAAAGAGAGTTTTTTGAAAAATATTCGCTTATTATAAAGCCCAAAAGCCCAAACCAAGAAGCAAAAGCCAAATATACGATAAAAGGCGAATTAAACCAGCCGTATTGCTGTCCTTTGCTAAGAAGTATCAACAACGAAACTGTAAAAACGGTCAAAAACGTCAAAGAGACGAAATTCAAAGGATAAGGCGAGCGTTTTGAATTATCAGGCAGCAACAAAGCACTAAAAACTACAAGCACTATTCCTATAGGCACGTTTACGAAAAATACCGCCCTCCAAGAAAACCACTCTGTCAAATATCCTCCAAGCGTCGGACCGATTGCCGGGGCAAAAGCAACACCTAAAGCGAATATTCCCATGGCTATCCCTCTTTTTTCGGGAGGGAAAAAACTAAAAAGCATAGCCTGAGCCGTAACCATCACAAGAGCTTCGGCAAAACCTTGAATCGTCCTAAAAATTATAATCTCGGGCAATGTATGAGACATCCCGCATCCGAAAGACGCAAGAGTAAAAGCCGCCACTCCTATTACGTAGATGATTTTGTTTCCGTAATGTTTTATAAGCCACTCAACTACCAAAAGCCCTACCGCCGCGGCTATCATATACGCCGTAATAACCCACTGAACGCCGTAAATATCGGTAGAAAGCGGACCTTTTAGACGAGGTACGATAATATCCACTACCGTCGTATCCAAAACGGCCATAAAAGCGCCTAAAACAACAAGAATAATTAATAATGTAAAATGAATAATGGAAAATGTTTTTTTAGCTTGCATTTTTCACAATCTTTGTTAAGATTTTTATAATATCTTTCAAATCTTGCAATAAACTATTAGCTTGCATTTCAGAAATATAATCGCTATCTTTTAATAAGTTTATCCAATATCTACTTTCAACTGCTTCTTTTAATACAATTGACATTTTATTTTTAAAATCTTTTTTTGATATTGAATACTGGCCTTCCACAACATTCGTTCCTATTGATGTTCCGCTTTTTAAAAGTTGTTTTGATAATACAAATTCTTTTTTATCCGTTAAATATCTATATACTTTTATAATTCTTTTTGCAAAATCATAACTTTTATTTTCAATTACTTTTTCTTTTTCCATATTACTTTTCACTTTTAATTTTTTACTTTTCATTATTTTTTGCGCTTGCATTTTTCTATCGTAACTTCTCCGCTCATTCCCACAAGTACGCCTTTTGGTACTTTATCGAATTTTATTCTTACATAAAATCTTTGAGCAAGTTTAGTAAATTCACCCGAGCTTATATCTCTTGGTACAAGAGCGAAAGTAGCGGCGCTCGCCGGTAAAATTTTAGTAACCACTCCGTCAAAATCCTTATCGAGTGCGTCGATATGGATTTTCGCTTTACATCCAGGAGCTATTCCTTTTAGTTTTGTCTCTTCCAAAAGGTCCAAAACATATACCTCTTTTGGATTTACAACACTTAAAATTCGTGTACCCGCATCAACGACTTCGTCGTTATTTACGAATTTTTTAGCCACTTTTCCGTTTATCGGAGAATATAAATAGCTATCTTTTATATTTTGATTTACAAGTTTCAAATTCTCTTTTAACGCTTTTAAATTATCTTCCGCCGATTTTATCGCTTGGGTTAATCTTTTGACTTCTTTTTCGTTATTTTGGATAAGTTTCGCTTTTGTGATTAAAGAGTTTTTATCGAATTTCATACCCTCAAGTAGTTTTTCATCGGCTTTTATCTCATCTCTAAGTGCAAAATAAGCCACTTTTACGCTTTCGTATTTTTCTCTTGAAATTCTTTTTTGAAGATATAATTTTTTAAACCTTTCATAATCGCTTTTTAGTTTTTGAAGCTGATAATTTTTAGCCTGAATTCCAAAAGCTTTAGCTTCTATCGCTTTTTGCAGTTTGTTTATTTGATTTTGATTGATGTTTAGGTTGTTTTTTATGTCGTTTTGGAGTTTTTCTTTTTGTAAAGTTAAAGAGTTGATTTTATTTTGCAAAGCCGAAATTTGAAATTTAAGAGCTTTTGCTTTTATCTCCAAATCTTTCGTATCGAGTTTTGCCAAAAGCTCGCCTTTTTTTACATCATCACCTTCGTTAACGTATATTTTTTCTATTTTTCCCGGAAGTTTAAACGCTAAAAAAGTAAGAGTGTCCGATTTTACAAAAACCGCGTTACTTGAAGAGTAGTTTTCATTAAAAACGATATAGCGATACAACCCGTACGCACTCGCAACAATCAAAATTACAAAAACTATTAAAGCTATTTTCTTTTTCATTCCTCACCTTTGACATATCAACTTTTTTTATTTATTTTTATTTAGGATTATACTCTTTTACGATATCTTTCAGTTTATTTATTATAGCAGTTTTTTCATTAAGTGAAGTTAAAATTTCGATATCTTTTTGAAGTTTTTCAAAATCGTAAAATGTCGTTTCACCAATAAATATGGAATCGTATATCGTTTTTTTCTGAGCATCGTCTATCAAAAGCTCTTCATAAAGCTTTTCTCCGTCTCTAAGACCAGTAAAAATTATATTGTTTTCATCTTTTCCGCTAAGTTTTAACATTTTTTTTGCCAAATCCACAATTTTTACCGGTTCTCCCATATCAAGAATAAAAATTTCTCTATCTTTTGCCAACGACCCGGCTTGAAGTACAAGCTGACAAGCTTCGGGAATCAACATAAAATACCTCGTAATTTCAGGATGTGTAACGGTTAGAGGTTTGTTTTGTTTGATAAGCCGTCTGAATTTAGGCACCACACTCCCGCTGCTATCAAGAACGTTACCGAATCTCACGGCTGAAATTTTAGTATCGTTTGAAGGAACGTTTTGGGCGTATATTTCGCAAACTCTTTTTGTAGCTCCCATAACATTAGTAGGTCTGACGGCTTTGTCGGTGGAGATTAAAATAAAATTCTCGGCTTTATATTCAATAGCCAAATCGATACAATTTTTCGTACCCAAAATATTATTTATAACCGCACTTTTCGGATTTTCTTCACATAAAGGCACGTGTTTATATGCCGCCGCGTGAATTACGATATCGGGTTTTTCCTTTTCGAAAACCTCTTTTAAATCATCATATCTGCTTACATCGATTAAATATCTTTTTCTTTTAATCTCCAACTCTTCGTTTATGGCGTATAGGTTATATTCGCAATTATCCACCAAAACAAGCTCTTTTGCCAAAAACTTCTCACAAAGTCTGCTGATTTCACTACCTATACTTCCTCCTGCTCCGGTAATTAAAACTTTTTTGTTTTTTATAAACTCTTTTATAGCCTTTTTATCCAAGTCCTTCGGCTTTCTTGCAAGCAAATCCTCAATTGATACGTCTTTGATTTTTTCTTCGAAAGGATTATAGATTTTGATATCTTCAAAACCTTTTTGAGTTAAAAAATCAACCAATCTATTCAAATCTTCTTGGGACATATTTTTGGCGATTATCGCACTTTTGACCGACGAATCGATATCTTGTAAATCTTTTACTTTAAAGCCGTAAATATAGCTTCCGATATTGCTCTCTTCGTCATCATAAATTTCAACGACCGAATACGGAGTGTCTTGTTTTAAAATCAAAAGCGCTTTTTGGTTTGCACCTATTATAACCGCCGGAGTTTTTTGAGTGGATAGTTTTTCTAAAAAGAGTCTTTTTGATATTCTAAATCCCCCTATAAACAGCAAAGAGAAAAAATAATCAATAAAAATCACACTTCTTGGAAAAGGTAAAAAATAGTCCCTAAATAACAAAAGAATCGAACCGCTAAAAAGATAAGCAAGAGTCGTCGCTAAAAAAAATCTTTTAAGCTCGTAAATAGAAAAAAATCGCCAACTTACAAAGTATAATTTGAAAATAAAATAAAAAAATATTTTAAAACCTGCAAAAATAAAAAATATCTCAAAAAAGTTTTTTAAATACTCTTTCGGAATAAAGAAATTAAATCTCAAAAGATATGCAAGATAAAGAGTTATAAAAGACAAAACAAAATCGCCTATCATAAAAAAAAGCGCTCTTTTGAATTTCGTCGGCTTAAAAATCATATTCAACTAATTCTCCTTAATAAGTTTTGCAATTTTCAAAACTTCCTCATCGCTCATAGCGGTACCGCTTGGAAGACACAATCCTTTTTTGAAGTACTCTTCGCTTCTACCGTTAATATAACTTTTTGCGTTTTTAAAAAGCGGTTGTAAATGCATAGGTTTCCAAAGAGGACGACTTTCGATTTTTCGCTCGAAAAGATACTCCATAACTTTTAGAGGCTCTTTTTGGTTAAAAAGCAGAGTGGTTAGCCATCTGTTTCCTCGAGAATTATTAATTTCGGGCATA
The DNA here is from genome assembly GCF_003752135.1 of Caminibacter pacificus. Taxonomy (NCBI): domain Bacteria; kingdom Pseudomonadati; phylum Campylobacterota; class Epsilonproteobacteria; order Nautiliales; family Nautiliaceae; genus Caminibacter; species Caminibacter pacificus. The sequence continues at coordinate 143,178 of NZ_RJVK01000004.1, read as the reverse complement.
AATTCGGCAATATCAGATAATTCTTTTTTATAAAGATTAAAAATTTCTCTTTTTCTTTTTATTCGCTCTTCAACAACTTCCATTTGTCCGACACCTATTGCCGCAAGAATATTACTCATTCTGTAATTATACCCGTAAGTTTCATGTTCGTACCAAGGAAAATCCTCTTTTGCCTGGGTTGATAGAAATTTCGATTTTTTAATCCATTCTTCGTTATCGCTTATCATCATTCCTCCGCCGGATGTCGTTAGAAGTTTGTTTCCGTTAAAACTATATATTCCTATATCTCCGAATGTCCCGGCGTGTTTATAGACAATAGAAGAGGATTTTTCGCTCTCGTTTGCATATTCCCCATTGTCCATTGTCAATTGTCCATTATCCATTCTCCATTTTCCATTATCCATTGTATATTTATACGCTCCAAGCGCTTCGGCGGCGTCTTCTATTAAAAAAGCTCCGTATTTTTTACATAAATACGCAATATCCTCAATTCTTCCGATTTGTCCGTAAAGATGAGCTACGATAACCGCTTTTGGTCTCTCTTTTTTAAGAGCTTCTTCGAGCAAATTAACATCCATCTGCCAATATTCGTCACTATCGATAAATATAGGCTCGGCATTTTGATAAAGTATCGGACTAACACCTCCTATAAAAGTAAATGTCGAAACGGCAACTTTATCATTCTCTTTTATACCAAGAACCCTAAGTGCGAGATGTAAAGCGCTTGTGGCGTTAACGACCGCCAAAGCGTGTTTAGCGCCTGTATAATTTTTTACCATTTCTTCGAATTTATCTATAAATTCCCCAACAGGCGCTATATAGTTACTCTCAAACGCTTTTTTTATATACTCAAGCTCTTTTCCGCTCATATGAGGAGGAGAGAGATAAATCATTTTATTACCTTTAAAATCTCTTTTAAATCGTTAATTTCGATATCAGCATTATTTTCGTAATCTTTATAAATTCCAAGCGGATTTTTATACCTGATAGTTTGCCAACCAAGCTCGATAGGTGCGAAAAAGTCCTTTTTCGGATTGTCGGAAATATAGACGTAATTTTTGTTTTTGTATTTTTTCATAACCATTTCAAAAGCTTTTTTTTCAGGCTTTTTCGTGTGATAAAAATCCGTAAAAATAGGAAAATCTATATATTTCTCAAGCCCTAAAGCGAAAAATTTATTTTTTTGAGAAATATAATGCCCGTCAGTTATTAAAGCTATCGGATATTTTCGCTTATAGTATCCCAAAATTTCTTTTGTTTCGTTACTTAAAGAAATTTTCGGAGTATGGAACCTATAAATTTCTATAAGTTTGTTTTTGGATACGTTTAGGTCGTATTTTTCTATCAGTTTATCAAAAATTTTGCCGCTTCCGTTTTTTTGAAACTCGTTCATCATAAAATCGAAATAGTTTTTATCTCCCAAAAAATTAGCAACTTCCTCAAAACCGCTTTTTACGAAATCTATTTCGTTATATAGAGTATCGTCCAAATCAAAGACTATTACCATCTACAATAACCTCCGCGTCGTATCTTAGCATTATCAAATTATCTCTCCATTCTTCGAAATATCTAAGCTCTTTTCCATTAAAACAATCGATTAAAAATTTAGCATAATCGGCCCCTGCAAGGAAACTCAGAGGATACCCTCCTCCGAATCTCGGGTTTATCTCTATAAAAAAGATTTCATTTCCTCTTTTAAAAAGCTGAATTGTCAGAGTACCGAAAGCACCTTTTAAGTGTTTTGATAATCTCTTTATTTCATCCAAAATCATCTTGTCTTTTGTAGTTTTAGCTTTGCTAACCTCTCCGCATCTAACCTCAACCCTTTCTCTTGGTACTGCGCATATTAAATTGGAATCGTTATCAAAAAAAGCGTCTATTGTGTATTCAGTCCCTTCGATATACTCCTGAAAAACATAATTACCTTTTAAAATTTTTGCTTCCTCATACGAATCGACTCTTCTTGCCCCTACCGATAAAGAAGAGTTGTCAAGCTTTGCAAAAAGCGGATAGTTTGCGTTTTTTAAATCTTTTATGATTTTGGGTGTTTTAAAGCCGTGTTTTAGAAAAAACTCTTCGGTCGTAGTTTTTAGCGCGAAAGTATCTACTATTTCTTCATCGGATACGGCGATTAAAACGCCTTTTTTTAAAAAATCCTTTTTAGCTCTTGCCAATACGCCAAGTTCGGTATCTATTGTAGGGACTATGATTTTGATATCGTTTTTTAGGCATATATCAAGGAGAGTGGGCAAATAACTCTCATCCGTAACTCTCGGTACTTTAAAAAATTTATCGCTTACCTGAGAGGCCGCGCTTAAAAAAGGGTTCATATCACACGTAAAAACTTTTGCGTGTTTTTGAAAATTTTTAACAAGACTCACTCTTCTTCCGGCGCTTGTTATTAAAACGTTAATTTTTCCCATTGAATTTCTCCATAGTAGCTCTGCCTTCTTGGCTTATTCCCTCTCTTTTTAAAACCTTCAGCACGGTCAAAAAAAGTATTTTCATATCCAGCAAAAAAGAGACGTTATCAACATAATAAACGTCGTATTTGAATTTCTCCCTCCAACTTATTGCGTTTCTGCCCATAACCTGAGCAAGCCCGGTTATTCCCGGTTTTACGTCGTGTCGGCGTTTTTGTTCTTCGTCGTATAGTTCTAAATATTCCACTAAAAGCGGTCTTGGTCCCACAAAGCTCATATCGCCTTTTAAGACGTTAAAAAGCTGAGGGAGTTCATCAAGACTCAAAGACCTGATTACTTTCCCCACTCCTTTTAATCTCTCTTCATCGGGTAATAAATTTCCGTTTTCATCTTTTTCGTTCGTCATCGTTCTGAATTTGTATATTTTGAAAATTTTGCCTTTATATCCGGGACGCTCTTGTGTAAATATCACAGGCCTTCCGTCCCATAAATATATCAAAATCGCCACAACCGCCATAACGGGCAAAAATAAAATTATCAAAATCAAAGCCAAAACCCTATCAAAAAGCGGCTTAAAAAAATTTTTATACATTCAATTCCTCATAAATTTTTATATATTGACTCACCACAACCTCTATATCAAACTCTTTTAATACCTTAATTCTACCATATTCGCCCATTTTTTCCCTCATTTGAGGGTTGTCGATTAAGATTTCCAACTTTTTGGCAAGTGCTTTATAGTCTCTAACAGGCACTAAAAAGCCGTTTTTATTATCCTCCACTACTTCCCGACATCCAGGTGCATCACTCGTAACTATAGGTTTTGTCATGCTTGCGGCCTCTAAAAGAGTCCTTGGCACACCTTCTCTATAACTCGGTAACACAAAAACGTCGCAAATAGATATCAAATCTTTAATATCCCTTCTAAACCCTAAATATTTTACGTTTTTCCAATTCGGCAAATAGGCGTTTTTGTTTCCTTTGTCTATATTTCCGACATATAAAAACTCTGCCTTTTCTTTAAGAATCTCGGCCGCTTTTATAAACTCCTCCACGCCTTTATCTTTAATAACTCTCGCTATCATTAAAACTACCGGTTTATCTTTAATATCAAGTTCTTTTAAGAGTTTTTGAGATTTTTGCATAGGAGCGAAAGTTTTCGTATCTATTCCGCTACTTTTTATAAGTACCGATTTTTCGGGAGGGACAATTTTTTTTTCAACAAAATATCTCAAATCGTCACTATTTTGAAATATCACTTTTTTTGTGGATTTCGTTGTAAATTTATAAAGCGTTTCTATTATTTTTCTAATTGTTTTACTTTTAAAATCATCATAAATAAAAAAACTACCCAGACCGGTAATGGTATTTATTCTGTTTTTGTGACCGGTGAGATTTCCGTAAATATTTGGTTTGTGCATAAAAGTATGAAGGATATCCGGGTTGATTTTTCGAATAACTTTTTTTATCTCACCTATGCTTTTAAACTCTTTTAAAACATTCAAGCTGCTTCTGTCAATTTTATATTCTACGGCTTTAATTCCGTATTTTTCAAACTCCCCAAAGACTTCCCCTCTTGGCATTACCGCATAGACGTCATAACCTCTTTTTACCAGCTCCTTCATAATCGGAAGCCTGAAAAGATACAAATTCAAATCCAAATGACTAAGAAACGCTATTTTCATGCCACACCTCTAACGCAAAAAGAAGATATAAAATTTTAGCTCTTTTCTCTTCAGGAATTTGCAGTTTTTTATTTTTTATTTTTTCTACCAATTTTTCATCCACAAAATTTTTATAAAAGCCATAGTTTAAATAATCGAAAATCACATCTCTAAGCTCCCCGTCCACCCAGCTAACAAGCGGTATTTCAAAGCCTCTTTTTGGAGCGTTTACAATCTCTAATGGCAAATATTTTTTTGCAAGCTCTCTTAAAATCTTTTTTAACAACTTGTCGTTTTTGTCGATTTTTGGAGCGAATTCAAGCATATATTTACTCAAAAAAGGACTTCTCGCTTCAAGAGAATTACTCATAGACGCAATATCCATTTTCATTAAAAGATTTTTTAAGTTTATTTCAAAATCGAGATAAGAGAGTTTTTCAAAGCCTTCAAAATCGATGCTTTTTATAAATTTATCCAACTTTTCTATTTTTTCGCCGTGAAAATCATAAATATCTTCAAACAAATCGTTCAATAGCACATTGTACCAATGAATCCCCTCTTTACTCGCGGCTCTCAAAAGTCTATATAAAAACATCAACTCACCTCTTGATTTAGGTTTTAAAAGAGGCAGTAAAAAAGTGAAATGTTTAGCTATCTTATCCCACCCTTTTATAAAAGGCACATATCTACGATAACCTCCGAAAAGCTCATCCGCTCCGTCTCCGTTTAGCACAACTTTCACATGCTCTCTTGCCGCTTTACTTACGAAATAACTCGGTATTGCGCTACTATCAAAAAAAGGTTTGCCGTAATTTAGCAAAATTTTTTCAATATTATCTTTGACATTCATTTTTATATCGATAATTTCATGCTTTAAGCCGTATTTTCTAGCCACCAAAGAAGCAAGATACGACTCGTCATACGCTCCTTCGAACTTAACGGTAAAAGTTTTAATATCGGTATATTCGCTTGCTATCGCTACAATCAAAGAGCTGTCAATTCCACCGCTCAAAAATGCCCCGACTTCCACATCGCTTGAAAAAAGTCTGTTTTTGACTGAAATTTTTAACAACCCTTCAAGCTCATTCAAAGGATTTTTGATTTTAGGAGCTTTATAATATTCGGCTATGTCAAAATAGCGTTTTAGTTTTAATTCTCCGTCATAATACCCGAAATGTCCGGCCGGAAACTCCCTTATCTCTTTATACCCGCTCTCGCAAAAACCGGTGGATAAAAAAAGCTTGATGTCTTCTTCGTCAATCGTTGGATTGAGGGTTTTAAAAACGTTTATTTCACTTGCAAAAGCAAATTTTTTATCTTTTTTATAGATATAAAGAGGTTTTTTCCCGGCTCTGTCTCTTGCTAAAAAAAGTTTTTTGTTTTTTTTGTCATATATCGCAAAAGCAAACATCCCGTCTATAAAATCAAACATTTTTTCTTTATATTTTAAAAATAGATAGAGTAAAGTCTCGGTGTCGGAGTTTGTTTTGAAGTCAAACTCTTTAAGATTTTTTCTAAGCTGAGAATGATTATAAATTTCTCCGTTAAAAACAATCATCCAATCGTTATAAAAAAACGGCTGAGAGCCGTTTTTTATATCCTGAATCGCCAAACGAGTATGAAAAAAGTTAAAATTATCAACTCTCACACAAGAATTTTCATCCGGACCTCTGTGAAAAAGAGTTTTTAAAACCCTTTTTTTATCAACCTCAAAATTAAACCCGGCAATTCCGCACATTATTTCACCACTTTATACACTTTCGCCCAAGGCGTTAATATTACCGGCTTAAAGAGTTTTTTATCGTAATTTTCAAGCACGTATAATTGAATATAAGTTGAGTTTAGCATTTTATTACCCAAAATCAACACTCTACCAAAAGACCTCATAATTATGACGTTCAATTGGCTTTTCGGATTTAGAGTCTCTTCTTTTTTAACAAGTTTTCCTTTTTCATCATAATAAGTCAAAATCAGCTTATTAATAGGAATTTTTTGATTGTCTTGAATTAAATATCCGTTTTTCGAAAGGATAAGCCCTTTTGCCAATACAAGTCCTCTGTTATCAACACCTTTTATTAACAACTGCATAAAAATCGGTCTGTCATTCACTTCTCCGGTGTTTATATCTATATAACTAAAAAGCGCAACCGTCGGGAATATATTTAACATTCTAAACGGAAGATAATAATATATGTCGTTTTTGATTTTCGGGAGGTTGATTTTGTTATACAAAAATTTCTCCACTTCAGTAGGAGATTTCAAATGATACATCTCCATAACCTGCTTGATAAAGTCGAATTTTTTATGCTCTTCATAATCTTTTTGAGTCAGATAAACGTCTAAAATAGCGGCATTATAACTCGGTAGCTGCGGACGAGTCAGCGCAAAACTCACAGGCCAGTTTACATCTCCGCTGTGTTTTGCTCCGTCTATTAACGTAGATACTTTCGCATAATATCTGACGGGATATCCGTAATCCCACCAAGTAAGTACGTAATCGGATGGTTTTGCCGTTTTTTTCAGTTCGTTTAATACCGCCACTTCGTTCGCATTAAAAGTAGGAGGCACGACATATTTAAACATATGCTTATAATTCGGATATATCACTCCCAACATAAACAATAAAGAAAGCCCGTAATATGCATAATGTTTGACGTTATCTTTTATAGAATCCGATATGAATTTTGCTAATAAAACAAAAAGATAAGCGTTTCCAAGAGCAAAAAAAGGAACTGCGAAAATAGTAAATCTAAGCCCGCCTCTTAATGCAAAAAAACCGAGCACTACCATAGGTATGGAAACTATCATTATCGGATATCTGATTAACAAAGCCAAATATCCTATCGCACCCAAAATAAAGCCTATCCAACTTCCGCTAATTCTATGAACAAAAACGTCCCAATCTATTTTCGAAGCTTCTCTAATGGTATTTACGACATCGAAATAGTGAATACCGCCTTCTTGTTTCGAAACGGCTCTTGTAAAATAGCTGTTTTTAATAATAGAACTAAGCCAAGGCAATCCTACAAATAAAAAGTAAATAAAAAATACGAATAGCAAAAACTTAATGCCGTTTTCTTGAAAATATGAAACTTTAAATTTTAAAATAGCGATTTGATATATCAAAATTAAAGCGAGTTGAGGTAAAAGTCCTATCTTTAAAAGCGGAATAATCAAAAACAAAACGAAAATCGTCTCTTTATATATATCTTGTTTTTTAAAAAACTTCAAATATAAAACATAAATAAAACTCATTATAAAAATTCCGTTTGTAACATTATAAAGCCCGTCGTGCCACCACTGCATAACGCTCATAAATAAAGGCGCTAAGAAAAAGAATTTTTCATTTTTTTGAGTAAAAGCGCAAACAACCGCCCAAACGGCAAAAGTAGGAAGCACTACCGTTAGCATATCGGTATCGTAATACCCGAACATCGTTCTGTGATAATAACTCCAAGCAACACCGCCAAGAAGTGCGGCCAAAAAGCCCATCCACAGATTTCCAAGAGCCCTACCAATCAATATCAAAGGTACAACGATGAGAGCTCCGAAAACTCCGGGCATATAAAAAATCAAAACGTCAAGCGGAATATGAAAAAACTTTGCTAAATACGCCGTCAAAAGAGATAAAGGAGCGTTTGTCGGTGAGAGATAATTGGATTTTACTCCGTCGATAATATCGCGAGCACCCTCGGCATAATAGTACCCGTCGACATTATTTATCATAAGTTGTCCGTGCCAATAAAAAGCTTTTACGTGTATAATCTCCGAAACATAAATAAACCTAAGTGCGATTGCAAAAGTATATGCAAGCAAAATCGCAATAATTACATTATAAATTTCACTTCTATGATTCAAATTCATCTAAAATCCTCTCCCATTCTTTTATTATTTTTTCGATTTTAAAATTTTCTATCGCTTTTTTAGAATTGATTGCATAATTATATCTCAACTCTTTATCTTGATACATTAATTTCATAGCTTTAGCAAAGTTTTCGACACTTTTAGGTTTTACCAAAATGCCGTATTTGGCAAGCTCCACACTTTCCGTCTCTTTTAAAAAATACGTTTCAGGTGCCAAAATCTCTCTCGGTCCGGATTTACAATCGGTTGAAATAACGGGTAAAGAACAATTAAGAGCTTCAAGAAGTACATTGGGAAACCCCTCGTAATTGCTCGAAAAAACAAAACAATCTGCTTTTGACAAAAACCTATAGACATCTTTTTGAATACCTAAAAACTTTACTTTTTCTTTCAAATTTAAACTTTTACTCAAATCTTCCAGCTCTTTTCTTAAAGGACCGTCTCCAATAATCAAAAGATTTGCGTTTAAATTCGACTCTTTTAAAGCCTTAATCAAAAGTGCGTGATTTTTTCCTTCATCCAAACGACCGATAGTTACGAACATAAATTTTTCATTTTTTGTTTTTTGACACTCTTTCGGTTCGATGGGATTATATATAGTTTTTATTTTTTTTACGCAAAAGTTTTTTTGCAAGTCGTAACTATTGCCTTTTGAATTCGCTATTACCAAATCCGCTTTTTTATAAAAAGTTTTTATCAAAAACCTATTGATTTTGCCCTGAAGTCCTAAAGAGTGCTGTTTTGATGGCATAGCCCTTTCGGATATGATGATTTTCGATTTTTTTCCAAAAAACTTACTTAAAACATTGATATAATTGGGTCTATTCATAAACGAAAGACTAATATCGCTTTTGATTTTCGAATATTTATACGCCAAAAACGGAAGTTTGAGAAGTTTTATCAATCCGGGCTCTGTGGGGTTTGATTTTTCTAAAAAAGTAATTTTTACATTTTCGGGAATTTCATAAAATATAGTATCGTTCATAAGTACAAGTTCTATTTCGTATTTTTGATTTAAGTGTTTTAGCAACAAAGAAACAACCCTCTCGGCACCTCCGCTTGCCATAGAGTAAATTAAAATCGAAATTTTCAATAATACTTCTCCTTCCACATTTTATATACAAGCACAAACCAGAGTTTGTTGATATTTACATATTTTCCACTTTTGAACTCTTTTAAAAGCTTTCGCGGATATTCCATGTTTATAATTTCATCATTACTGAAATACTCTTCAAAAAGTTTAATCAAATCGCTCCTAAACCACTCAGTCATCGGTATCCCGAATCCTTGTTTTTTCCTATAAATTAACTCTTTTGGAAGATATCTTTCAAGTACTTTTTTCAAAATATATTTGCTTTCGTTGTTTTTGTATTTGTACTCAAAAGGAATAGAAGCGGTATATTCAATAAGCTTATTATCAAGCAAAGGTTCTCTACCTTCTATAGAGTTTGCCATAGTCGCCCTATCGACTTTCACTAAAATATCATCGGGCAGATAATTGTAAAAATCCCATAGCATCATCGCTTGCATAGGATGTATTTTTTCACCAAATCGGAAATAATCTTTCGGCTCTTTTACCTCATCCAAACCTAAAAGTTTTATATCCTCTCTGTATTGTTTAAGAATAGTTTCATAAATATCCTCCCAAGAATCACTCTTTAAGAGCTCTTTTAAAAAGCCGAGTTTATGCTCCATATTTTTAATCGGGACGTTTAATAAAAGATTTTCGCTTAAACCTATCGCTTTTGAAAAAAGCTTTTTAAATGGCAATTTTTCAAACTTCCCACCTAATCCGTAGCTCCACCAATACCTCTCATATCCGCAAAAAAGCTCATCCCCGCCATCCGCACTCAAAACAACCTTAACTCCGTTTTCTTTAGCAACTCTTGATACCAAATAAGTAGGAATTCCGCTACTATCGCCAAAAGGCTCGTCATAGATATCGACAAAGTTTTTTAATATCTCTTTTGCTTCGCTCATCTCCAAAAAACGCTCTGTATGATTTGAACCGATATGACGCGCAACTTTTTTCGCATAGTGTGCTTCGTTGTATTTTTCTTCTTTAAAACCTATGGTAAAAGTATGTATATTTCCGTAATGTTTTTGCAAAACGGCCGCCACAAGAGAACTATCGACCCCTCCGCTTAAAAAAACGCCCACCGGCGCGTCACTTTTCATTCGGTATTTAATACCCTCTATCAAAATACTCTCAAGCTCGTCGATAATCTCTTCTTCGCTTTTTTTATTTTCTCTAAAATATTCCTTAACATCCCAATACTTTTCTATTTTAAGGCTCTTATTTTTTAAATCGAACTCCAAATAATGCCCTGGCAATAGCTTTTTTATACCTGAAAATATCGATTTGTCCCTACCGATATATCCGTATTGAAAAAATTTTGCCAAAGAGGTTTTGTCGATATCGAATTTTTTATAAACCCTTAAAGCCCTAAGCTCGCTTGCAAATAAAAAATTATTTCCGTCAAAAAAATAATATAAAGGCTTAACACCCACCCTATCTCGAAAAATAATCAGCTTTTTAGATTCTTTATCATACACCGCAAAAGCAAACATTCCTCTAAATTTTTCAACGGCCCTTTTACCCCATTTGTGATATGATTTTAGCAGCACTTCGGTATCGCTGTGGGATTTGAACGTATATCCGAAACTCTCAAGCTCTTTTTTTATCTCTTCAAAATTGTAAATTTCTCCGTTATAAACCAAAACGTAATTCTCAAAACTCATAGGCTGATGTCCGAGTTTTGAAAGCTCCAAAATAGAGAGCCTCACATGTCCTAAACTCATAAATTCATCAATATAACTTCCGTTATCATCAGGACCTCTGTGTTTTATGGAGGTTTTCATATTTTCGAGTAATTCTCTGTTTTGAAAATTAAATCCTACTATTCCGCACATTTATTATTTCCCTATCATTTTTAGAATTATATTTTCTGTTTTTTCCACCATTTTTTCGATAGAAAAGTTCTCTTCAATTCTTTTTCTAGCTTTTTTACCGAGTTCAGTTAAATCTTTGTTTAGCATTTCTTTTATTGCTTTTTTCAATTCTTCAGGCGAACCTGGTTTTATTACTATTCCCGTATCACCTACGATTATCTTACTATCCCCAACATCCGTCACGATACATGGTACTTCACAAGCCATCGCTTCGGCGATAGAATTACTAAACCCCTCTCCAAAAACGGAACTCGACACCAAAACATCAATTCCGTTATAGACATTTTCAATATCAAAAAAAGACCCTAAAAATTTTACGTTTTCACATCTTTTTTTGATATTTTCATCACCCTCACCTACACCTATAAAGTCGATATTTTTCAGTTCACTTGCGACTTTACAATAAACATCATAACCTTTCATAGGGTCAAGCCTCGCTACCATAGCAATAACAGGCGTTTTTAGGTTATATTTGTCTTTGAAATCGCTCATTTTCTTTTTGAATCTCTCAATATCTATTCCGTTATAAACCACTTCGGATTTTTCCATAAAAAAACCGGATTTTTTATGAAAATCGATTGAAGCTTTCGAATTGGAGATTATCATATCTACATTTTTTGAATAAAACTTTTGTAAATCAAACAAAATCTTACTAAACAACCCGTATTTTTGCAAATCCATATTCGAAGCTCTAAATCCCCAAATAAGCTTCGCATTTTTTGGCTTACACCAATAAGAAAAAAGATTCATCTCCCCCATCCAAGAATAAATAACATCGGGAGATATCTTTTTTAGGAGATTTTTGTACCGAAAATAAAATTTAACATCAAAACGTCCGTTTTTTTGGAGGTTGAAATATTTAATACCGGGTATTTTTTTTATTTCATCTTCCAAAACACCTCCGTACATCGTCACAACATAAACATCAAACTTTTTCTTATCGATATTTTTTACAAGCTCTATAAATTGACGCTCCGCCCCGCCGATATTTAAAGAGCGGATACTAAGAAGCAATTTAATTTTGTTCAATTTCCGCCTTTTTTCAAAACTTCTTCAATAGCATTCTCCCACTCTCGAGCTATTTTTTCAATACTATATTTTTCTTTTACTTTCACAGCTTCTTTTGCCAATTTTTTTCTTAAATTTTCATCTTTTATAAGCAACTCTATCGATTCTTTTAACTTCTCTTCATTTTGATTCTCTACCAAAATCCCGTTTTTATAATTTTCGATTATTTCACTCGGCCCGTACGGACAATCAAAAGCAACGCAAGCGCACCCGCAAGCCATAGCTTCTATTAAAACATTACCAAAACCTTCTTTTCTTGATGACAAAACAAATATTGAAGCCTTAAAATACCACTCTTCAATATTTTTAACATTTCCAAGTAGTATTACTTTTTTTTCTAATTTTAATTTCTTTATTAAACTTTCTAATTTTTTTCTTTCACTACCTTCACCAGCAATATAAAGCTTCCAACTGGTTTCAATTTTTGAATAAATTTTTATAAGAGTATCAAAACCTTTTTGATTTTCTAATCTACCCACTGCTAAAATAAAATGCTCTTTCTTAAAATTATTTAAAGGAATTTCCGGTAAAGGATTGTTTATCACTTTTACTTTTTTTAAAAAATAATAATTTTTTTTATCACTCATTGTTTTTACAATTAACATATCTGCCAGTTTATATACTAATTTTCTAATAATCATCAAAGCTTTTTTATCTGAATAAAAAAAATATTCTATATCCTCAGAAACAATAATTTTTTGTAAATTTAATCTTGAAGCAATAATACTTAATATATTCATCTGTGTCATAAAAGAAATATTTACATCCGCCGAAATATTTTTCAGAATTTGTTTTAAAATCAAAACTCTTTTTATAGTATTCAGCAAAGTCTCAAACTTATTTCTTGAATGTTTTAACAAACCAAGTTGAACTAACTTTATTTTCTCATCTAAATGATAAAAAGGTTTTTCTTTTGAAAATGTAACAATATATATTTCATGATTTTTATTAACCAAATAATTTGCCAAATTAACTAATACTCTCTCAGCTCCTCCTGCACTTAACGATGAAATAATAAATGTAATTCTCATTAGTCTTTCTTACCTTTTTTAAAAACATATACCAATACCCAACCTTTTTTTCTTCCTTTCATAATAATTTGAAAAGGCAACATAAATAAACTTATAAAAAATCTTTTTATATTGTAAAACCAAACAATAGGTAATTTACCACCTTCCCATATATCAAGCAATTCGAAATTTTTTTCTTCTAATATTCTTCTCATCTCAATTTCACTAATTGGATTTATATGACCAGGATCATCCCAACTATCATACGAAAAACCCCAAAGTTCACCAGTTAATAAAAACCAAAATCTTCCCCACCACGATGCAATATTTGGAGTTGAAACTATTACGATAGTATCTTTTTGACAAAGTCTATAAATATAATCCAAATATTCATAAGGAGACTTAACGTGTTCAATTACTTCTATTCCCAAAATAAGGTCAAACTTATAATTTTTATTAATAAATTTTTCCACCTCATTTTTATTATTAAAATCAAGTTGAAAAAACTCACATTCAGCTTTAAAGTTTTTAGCATCTATATCAACTCCTATAACATCATGACCTAAATCAAATAACCTTTGAGCTAATGCTCCTTCTCCACACCCCCAATCCAATATCTTTAATTTCTTATTCCCGCTAATTTTATTTATATAATCCACTATTTGTTCATGCAAACAAGTATCTGTTTTCATTCTAATATTTTTATAATATAAAGGCTTTTTTTTATCCATCCCCAAAAAAGGAGCCACTTTTTTACAATTCATTTTTTTCCTTTTAAAAAATAAAAATATATTAATTTAATAAGATATTTAAAATATATATTAGGATATTGCCAAAAAATATTAATATATTTAGTTACAAACCATTTTGATTCGATAAAAAAACCTTCTGGATATTTTTTTCTAATATTATGACTAATATTGTCCTCTTCTTCCTTATAATATATCCTTAAAACCTTATTTATATAATAAGAATACGGTTTTAATTCATAAGCAATCCTGTTCCAAAAAAAACTTTCTGGTATAAACTGTAACTTTTCAAATTCTTTTGGAAGGCTCAAAAAAGCATATTTTAAATTCTCAGTTTTTAAAATTGCCCAAGTCTCTCCAAGTCCAATGTTTTTCCATTTAAATAACACATCTAATGTAGGTAATAGCTCATTTTCTATAGGATAATCACAACCAACTCTTTTACCGAATTGATCCTGACACAACACACCTATTCCACCGCATTTTTCTTTTTCTTCTTGGCTAAAAGAACTCCAAATATTATAGAATGTCTCAAAAGTTTCAGGCAAAAATTTATCATCGCTGTCAGCAATCAAAGTCAATTCGTTATCGATATTTTCCAATCCTTTTGCAATTGCTCGCCACTTTCCTTTATTTTCTTGATAAATATATCTTATTGGCCAATCAACCTCTTTTTGCCACTTTTTTACAAGCTCTTTCGTATTATCACTACTGCCGTCATCAACTATTACCCATTCGAAAATATATTTATCATCTATTTTTTTCAAAGTTTGATTTTTTATACTCTCAAAAACTCTATGAAGTTTATCGGCTCTATTATACGTAGGTGTTAATACCGAAATCATAACTCTCCCAATCCGAACGTATTTCTAAGCTTATTATAAATAGTTTTAGGTATTAATTTTCTAAGATTTCTCTTTAAAAAGCTGTCTTGCATTTTTTTTATCTCTTCTTCACTCCAAAAACTTCTACTTGAATCAATAATAATATTTTTTTGATTAAGCCAACTCTTAACAACCGGAAAAAATTTACCTTTTTCCACAAAATGAGTATATTTTACAAAAGGAAAATTAGTCACAAAAAACTTATCGTAATTAGTTAAACTCTCAGAAGTTTTCCCAGCTTTCGTTTCAAATTCCCACGGGTTAAAATCATATTTCAAAAGCTCTTTTAAAAACTCTTTTTTCCAAATAGCCATTTGCAAAGAGGTCACATAAGGCACCTTTTTTTCAACGGCGATTCTTGAAAAATATCTGTCTATTTTTTCATCTCCCCCAGGATTCGGAGCAAGCCTTAAATAAACTCCGTTTTTTTCTTTAATAAAATCAAAAGCTCTTTTTATCAAAGAACAATCCACAGGCTCCAAAATTGCAAAATCATCCAACATCAAAATAAAATATTCATCCTCAATCTCTTCAAGATAATCATTTAAACTTTTTGAAAAAGTGACATCTTCACCTTTATTTATATATTTCCATCTCTCGGGAACGAACTCTTTTTTATTCTCTCCGTTCGCTCCCAAATAAAACTCGGTTTCGCAATTAAAATTTTTCTTCAAAAAATAGTCCGTTATCGGCCAAATATCGTATGCTTTCGAATAAGAAGATATTAAAATCGTCATTTTATTTCTTTTTAATAATTAAAAAATTTTCTAAAGCCAAATATTCTAAATTTGAATTTTCAAAAGTAAATAAAGCTTGTTCTGGCGTAGCTACTAAAGGATAACCGTGTAAATTAAAACTTGTATTCAACACTCCTCCAATTCCTGTTAATTCATAAAAATATTCTATTAAATTATAATACTTTTCATTAAATTCTTTTTCTAGTATTTGAGCTCGAAGCGTTTTATCACGCTGGTGCATTGCAGCTTTGAATTTTTCTCTTCCTAACTCCGTAGAATCAAAAGCTGTAATCATATATGGCGCTTTAATATTTTTGGGATTTTTTAAATAAAGCTTTGCATATTTATCTAAAATAGTAGGAGCAAACGGCATCCAAAAATCTCTTTGTTTAATTCTATCATTAATCTCAAAAAAAGTCTCCATTCTACTCGGATTACCTAAAATGGCACGATTACCCAAACTTCTAGCACCCCATTCACACCTATCTCTAAATCTGGCAACTATTTTATTTTCACTCAGCAAAGTTGCTATTCTTTTTTCTATATCTTGAACAAACTCGACTTTAAATCTATTTTCTAATTTTTTACTTTTTATAAATTCTTCAATTTCATCGTTAGTATAACTTATACCAAAATATATATTTTTAAATGGTTTGGGAATGCTTTTATACTTGTTATATAAATAGTACGCTCCTCCTATGGGAGTACTTTCATCTCCACAGCTCGGCATAAAATTTACGTTTTCAACTTCTGGCAACTCTTGAATTTTTTTGTTAAGTTTTACATTCATAAAAACACCGCCGCCTAAATATATATTTTTAATTCCTGTTTTTTTAATTGCTTTTTTAATCCATTCAATAACTAATTCTTCTAAGTAATCTTGCAACGCACCAGCAATATTATCAAATCTATGATAAGGTATCTTTTTAGAAAGATAATCACTAAACGCATAAGAAGGAATTTTAGATCTAAACTCTAAACCTTCCAGCCAAAACAACCCTTCAAAAATATCTTTTTTTGCTTTTTGAAAATACTTTTTATTGCTATATGCCGCTAAACCCATAATTTTATATTCATGTTCAAGTGGTTTCATTCCCATAACTTTCGTAACACTGCTGTAAAGCTCGCCTATAGAATATTTCCACCAGGTATTTGCCAATAATGTCCATTGATTATCAACAACTTTATATATTTTCGCACAACTAAAATCCCCTTGTCCGTCTAAAGTAAAAACTAGAGCATTATTAACATTATTTTTTAAACCATAATATGCACCAAATGCATGACATTCGTGGTGATCAATCAATTCAAGCTTATTTTCATCTTTTAATTCTAATAACTCCATAATTTTTCTAAAATAATATTTTTTTCTTCGAGGGAAATTTTTATTATATTTTTTTAGTTGTAATTTTTTTAAAATATTCTCTTTCGTTTCAAACTTCAAATTTACATCTATATATCTATAAATTTTTTTTAATAAATTTTCTTTTTCATTTAAAACACTCTCAAAACTATTATTCTCACTAGTTCTAATATCATAAAATACCGTAGTTTTCCCAACTATTCCTATTTTATCGAAATCATTAATATTCAAATTATTCTTTTTTAAAATCCATTTAATAGACTTTAGAGGGAAAGATAAACTATTTTTTATATTATTAAATTTTTCTTCACTAATACAATCAATTATTTCACCATCTTTTAAATAAGCTACCGTAGAACAATGTCCCGGATAAATTGATAAAATTTTCATATATTTCTCCTCTTGTATTTAAAAATTTTTTTTTCGCTCAATAAATTTAGCTCTTCTTTTCAACTATTAAATTAAGCAATTTTTTAATTATTAATCTCTCCGTTTTTTATTTCTACGATTCTATCGCATTTATCAAGCGTTGAGATTCTATGAGCGATTATTATCATCGTTTTATTTTCTCCGATTTTATAAATCTCTTCCATTATTTTTTTCTCGGTTTCACTATCAAGAGCACTTGTCGCTTCGTCTAAAATTAAAACTTCCGGATTGTGATATAAAGCTCTGGCAATAGCAAGACGCTGCCTTTGACCTCCGCTTAGCTTAATTCCGTTTTCTCCTATTTTAGTATAAATACCTTCGTGATGTTTTTCCAAAAAATCCAAAATATTCGCTTTTTTTAACGCCTCTTTTACCCTATCTTCATCAATTTCTTCCAAAAACGCAACATTCTCCGCCACAGTTCCGTCGATAAGATAGATATTTTGAGGAATATATCCTATTTTTTTACGCCATGATTTTACATTTTTATCATTCAACAGCTCTTCATCTATCAATACCTCTCCGCTTACAGGTTTATAAAGGCCGGATATAATATCGATTAAAGTAGATTTTCCGCTTCCGCTTTCTCCTATTATTCCTAACTTTTCACCCTTTTTTATAGTTAAATTTATATTTTTAAGCACGGATTTTTTCGGATTATAAGCAAAATTGACGTTTTTTAATTCTATTTTTTCTTTAAAATCAATTTTCTCATCACCTAAATTCTCTTTTTCATAAATCAGTTCGTTATGAATAATATTCAAAGCCTGAAGCTTAAAAAGTATCTCATTATAAGCCCCAAAAATTCTATTAACACTTGGCAATAGCCTATAAAGTCCCAAAACAAACACCATCAATATAGGCAAAGCAGCCTTAATATCTGTATGATATTTCAATACCAAATATATAACAATAAATGCAATCAAACTAAAACCTATCATTTCAAGAAAAACTCTTGGAAAGTGAAAAAGAGTTTGGGCTTTAATATTAGCCTTTACAAAATTAATACTTGCATTTTCAAATTCGTTTAAAATTACTTCGTCTTTGGATTTTAGCTTTATAATTTTAAAATTACCGAATGCAGAAGAGATAATTTTATAAAATCTGCTTTGAAAAGCTTCTCTATCGATACCGGCTTTTTTAATTTTTTTGGATACGAAAAGCTTTAAAAATAAAACGTTCATTCCCAATAAAATAGTCAATAAAATTGTCATTTTCCAATTCACATATAAAAGCATGGAATAAATAAAAATCAAAACGAAACTTTCACTTAATAAAAAAAGTAATTTTGTTATCAACTCCACTAAATTATTAGCTTCGGTAATAATATTTTTTGTCATTAAAGAGCTATTCATATCAATAAATTTTTTATATTCCAACCCTATATAATTTTCAAACAATCTATAGGCGATAATATGATATCTACTTTGAGCAAAACGACTAAGCATATAAAAATAAAAAAGTGTAAAAATTGCTCTGAAAATATAAAAAAATATTAATACCACACCAAAGAAAACAACAAAATACAAAGAACTTTTAAAGTCAAAAAGATTATAAAAATAGTAAATGTATTGATTTGTAAAAATTTTATTGAAATCAGTAGCAATAGAAATAAACGGCATTATAATCCCGACTCCGATAGTTTCTATAAAAGACAAAACAATCGATAAAAGCATTAAAAACAACAAATATTGCTTATCACGTTTAGATAAAAGAGAAAAAAGCTTATTAAAGAAATTTTTCAAATAAAACCTTTTATAGAAGTTCTATATTTTTAATGCTATTTTTTTCGATTAATTTAATAAAACTTCTTTCATTTAACACTTTACTCAATGAATCCATATATTTCATTGAATGACAATCACTTCCCAAAAAGTCAATCATATTATTTTTTGCAAGATATTTAGCCTTTTTAAAAGCTGTTTTCCCATAAAAGTTTCCAAAAGAGTTAATATTACACTGAAAAAGCACACCCTTTTCTTTTAGCAAATCATAATACTTCATATCTTCGATATATCTATATCTTTCCGGATGAGCCAAAATAGGAACATACCCTTTAGATTGAATTTGAAAAATTATAAATTCCAAATTTAAAGGTTTTTCGTAATAAGATGTCTCAAAAAGAATGTATTTTCCGCCAATCGGTAATAAATCGTTATTTTCAAGTCTTTTTAAAAACTCCTCATCCACATAATATTCCGCAGAAACCTCGAGCTTAATATTCATACCGTTTTCATTTACGGCTTTTTGTAGTTTTTTATATTTTTCTAAAATAATATCGGTAGAGTTATTATAACTATCTTCCATAACATGAGGAGTTATTATTAACTTCTCATACCCCAATTCTAAGAATTTTTCGATTATTTCAAGACTCTCACTCATCTCTTTACTTCCGTCATCAATACCAGGAAGTAAATGAGAGTGAATATCCACTTTCAATTTTAAAGGTTCTATTTTTTTAAAAAAAAATATCATTCTTCCACATACCCTCCGTATCCGTATCCATATCCGTAATAATTTCCGTGTTTTTTACTGATATCATTTATTACAATTGAAAGATGTTTAAAGCCTTTTTGTTTTAAATCATTAAGTGTTTTTACAAAATCTTTTTTTGAATACTCAGCTCTAAAAAGATAAATATTTGCATCCGACTTTTCCAACAAATGCATAGCATCCACTACAAGTCCGACCGGCGGCGTATCGAATATTACGATATCATATTTTCCTCTCAATTCTTCTATTACCTCATCCATTTTTCTACTTTGAATAAGTTCTCCAGGGTTTGGCGGAATAGGTCCGGAAGTTATAATATCTAAATTAGAATATTTAGTTTTTTTAATTACTTCATCAACTGTTTTTTCATTAACAAGTACACTACTGATACCTATATTATTATCAACATTAAAAACTTTATGAAGAGTAGGTTTTCTCATATCAAGATTAACCAAAAGCGTTTTTTTACCACTCAACGAATAAATACCTGCTAAATTTGATGCCACTGTAGTTTTTCCTTCTCCACTGATAGTTGATGTAACTACAATCACTTGAAGTTTTTCAGGGGATATGAATTTCAAATTAGTTCTAATTGCTCTAAAAGCTTCTGCAACCGCGGATTTAGGAGCATTTAGAGTTTTTAACACGGTATCTTTTTTCTTAAAATGAGGCACGGTACCTACAATCGGTACATCAGTTAATTTTTCAACATCTTCTTTTGATTTTATTTTAGTACTTAAAAATTCTTTTACTAATGCTACTACAATTCCTAAAATAAGTCCTAAAATAAATCCTATTACAAGAATTAAAACTTTTTTAGGTTTATAAGGTTTTTGTGGAACAAGTGCCGGATCAATTACTCTATTATTACTTACAATACTCGCTTTTGCTATTGCTGTAGCAGCTCTTTTTTCAAGAAGATATGAATAAATTTTTTCATTTACTTGGTATGTTCTAAGCAAGTCTGCAAGTTTTCTTTCGTTTTGAGGCAGATTTTCAAGCATTTTTGTATATTCTTTTTTTATTTTAAGAAGAGTTTGCATTTGATTTTGAATAGATACTCTTATAGAGTTAATTCTATTTTTAATCATCTCAACAAGACTTCTTATCTGATCATTTACTTTTATTACATCCGGATGTTTAGGAGTATATTCTATTAAAAGAGTCTCTTTTTTCAAAATCAACTGTTGAAGCTGAGTAATCAAATCACTTAAAATCGGATCATCAACAAGTCCTGAAGAAATTAATTTTATATCATTATTTCCCTGAATCTGTTTTTCAATAAAGTCAATAGTGTTTTCTTTTAATATAAGTTCATTAATTTTCGTATCCAAATCATTAAGTTTTTGAATAATTCCTTGAGCTTCTATCGTTAAATCAACAACTTTGTTTTTCTTTTTAAAATTCTCAAGAGCAAGTTCGGATTCTGCAAGTTTTTTTGAAATGATTTTCAATTGATTATCAATAAATTTTAAAGTTTGATTTGCTTGAGCTGTCTTTAATTTTACACTTTGTTGAATATAAATATTAATAAGCTCATTTACAAAATTTGCCGCTCTTTGCGGAATATTGTCACTAAAAATTATATTTAAAATATCAGCATTTTTTGATACGGGAGAAGCCGACAATTTTTTTTGTAAATTTTTTGCAGTTTCAATCTTATCAAGCCATACAAATTTATAAGTAGCACTATCGTCAAGAGGTTTTAACTTTATAACTTTTAATTCAAAATATGGAGTTTTTATCCATTCATTAAATTTATATTCATTATTAAAATCAATATTCAATTTATCATTTTTTACTTTCAAAACAAACGTTACATCATTTAAAGGTACAATTTTAAATACTAAATTTTTCCCTTTTTTTATTTCGACTTTAAACGGAGAATTTTTATAATATATTTCGGTTGTTTTCAAATTTTTAGTTATATAATATCTTTTAGTAAAATTCACTTTATCAAGAGTTTTTGCTATCATAGAACGTGATGTAATAATATATTGCTCCGTTTCTAAAGATGCAGAATTATCCATACCTAATGCCTGAGATATTAAATCCTGCGCATTCAATTGTTTAGGTGCCGGAGTAACTTCTATGGTAGCGTTTGTTTTATATTGAGGTGTAGCAAAATAAACAAAAATCGCACTAAACAAAACTCCCAAAAACAAAAATAAAAAAATTAAAAGTTTATTATTTCTAAGAATAGAAAAAAGTTCCCTTAAATCTATCTCTTCAGTATTTTGAATTTCTCTACTCATTATTCACCTTATTGACTTAAAATTTTCACATTAACAAATGTAGATAATATTGAATTCACAAAACTAACAATAGGACTAACTCCTTGAATTTGAACGTCAAGCGGTTTCATATTCATAGGTTGTACATATACGATATCATTCGGTTTTAATACAAGATTTTTGTAGTTTAACGAAGAAATTTTAGTCAAATCAATCTGACGAATTTGAGGATTATTAAGCCCCCCGCTTATAATCAAAATATTATTTCTCCTCGCCATATCGTTAAAACCGCCTCTTTGAGAAATCGCTTCTATCAAAGTAGTGTAATTCCCGCTGATTTGCACAACTCCCGGCTGTTTTACTTCTCCTAAAACATATACTTTTTTAGTTAAAACTTCGAGTTTTATATAAGGATGTTTAAGATATTCGGAATATAATTTTTCGAGCTTTTTCGTAGCTTGCTCTTCTGTCAAACCTGCAACTTTTACATTTCCTACAAGAGGTAAATTAATAGTACCGTCAGGAAAAACATTAATTCCACTCAAATCGGTTTTATTATCGGTACTAAGTTCCGGATGATTAAAGACTGTAATACTTAATCTATCGCCAGGCAAAATTTTATATTCATAAATATATTTTGTAGTCGATTTTTTTATTGGTTTTTGAGGTTGCTTGGTGGTTTTATTGACATCTTGAAAAAGAAGATATTCTTTTTTCGCACTACAACCTAAAAATAAAATAGTCCCAATTACAAATAAAAAATATTTTTTCATATACCCCCACCTTTCTCATCTAAACAAAAATTCATAAAATTATAATATAATTTCAATGAAAAAAGGATGAAAAAGAGGGTGGATGATAGTAATAGGTAATAAATACTGCTTTTTAGAACACGAAAAAAATATAATCGAAAAAAAAGAAAGATTAAAAAAACAGATTTTTTACAGTGAAGAAGAGGTTTTAGAGATAATAAAACAAAATCCTGATGAAACAATAATTTTAAATACTCCTTATCAATTTACTCAAAAAATATTATCTCAAATAGATCATCCCAATGTCATAACTATTGAAGAATATTTAGAAAAAGAATTTCAAAAATACTACGTACCTTTCAAAAGTGAAAAATACTTTCCCGTTATGAAACCATACACAAAATTTCAATATTTACAAAAAAGAATCATAGATTTTTTGACAGGCGGAACTCTTTTTATTTTGGCATTTCCTATTATGGCATATTCGGCATTTAGAATAAAAAAAGAATCCCCGGACGGACCAATATTTTTTACTCAATACAGAATAGGAAAAGACGGCAAGCCATTTAAATGTTACAAGTTCCGCTCAATGAGAACGGATGTTGAGTTTTTTAGTCATTACACACAAGATAACGACCCGAGAATCTTTCCTTGGGGTGCATTCATGAGAAAAACGCGCATCGACGAACTACCTCAGCTAATCAACGTATTCAAAGGCGAAATGCATATGATAGGACCAAGAGCTGAATGGGACGAACTCGTAAAAGAATACGAAAAAACGTTCCCGTTTTATCACGAAAGACATAAAGTGGCTCCCGGAATTACAGGATGGGCTCAGGTGAATTATCCTTACGGCAGAAATATCGAAGATACAAGACAAAAACTAATGTACGATTTTTACTACATAAAACACTGGAATTTAGCTCTTGAAATAAAAACTATTATTAAAACTATTTTGGTAATGCTTGGGAGAAAGGGGTTATGATTTTTTAAATTTATATTTAATCATATCCCACAAAAACAAAGGAGTAGAAATAAAATTCCTTCTCCAAAGTCTTTTTGGCTCTTGTATAAATCTAAATAACCACTCCAAATGCAAATTTATAATATATTCAGGAGGTCTCTTTACATTCCCGGCATAAAAATCAAATACAGCTCCAATACATGAAGCCACTTTAAAATTAATTTTTTCTTTATGTGTATAAAGCCATTTTTCTTGTTTTGGAGCCGTCATACCGACAAATAAAATATCAGGGTTAAAATTGTTTATTGCTTCAATTATTTTTTTGTTATCTTCTTCATCAAACTCTGGTTTAAAAGGAGGAGAATAAAAACCGGCTTGTATATTTGGATATTCTTTTTTTAATTTTTCTTTTATTTTATCAAGTGTTTTTTGGCTTGAACCCATATAAAAAACCTTAATACTTTCTTTGTTGGCTTTTTCAAGCAAAAATTTATGAACATCCGCTCCTGCTATTTTTTGTATTCTTTTTCCATTAATAAATTTAGCCGCAAGTACAATTCCACTGCCATCAGGCACTAATACATCACTTCTTTTTAAAGCTTTTTGAAATAACTCATCATCTTTTGCTACCACATAAGAGTGTGGATTAATAGTATTTATAATAAATCTATTCAATTTTTTAATATCCAAATTTAACTTATCCAGAGTTTTATCATAAACTTCATACCCCATTAATTTCATCCAAGTATCCTTATTAAATTTTTTTCAAATTTTTCCAATGTAAAGTTTTCTAAATATCTTTTCCTACAATATTGTGAAGTTTCTTTATTTATATATTTATCTAAAAATTCTCTGAATTTATTTTTTAAATTTTCTTCATCCAAACTATTAACTATCATCCCGCTTTTTTCATCAACAATATAAGAAATTGAACCTTCATTTGTAGTAAAAACTGGAATACCATAAGAAAAAGCTTCAAGTAATGTCAAAGGAAAAGCATCATTTTTACTTATATAACAAAGAGCATGTGATTTCTTTAAAAGCTCCTCTTTCTTTTCTCCAATCACAAACCCATGATATATTACGTTTTCCATATTATTTTTTTTCAAAAAATCATAAAAATAATTTTCATCATCTTTAGTACCAAACTTTCCAGCAAAGTTAAAAATTACATCTCGAAACTCTTTTGCCAAAAAAAGTGTTTCCATATATCCCTTCATATCAATTAAATGATTAAGATATAAAACTTGAATTTTTTCACTATTAAATCTATTTTCCAAAATATTTTCAAATTCTTCTTCACTTAAATTATTTTCCACCCCGTTTGGTAAATAATAAACTTCTTTATATTCAAACTCTTCAAATTCATTTTTTAATAAAGGACTAAGTAAAATTAAATTACTGTTTTTCAAAAATCTTCTTAATAAAAATTTTGTCAACTTATTATTTTTTAATCTATCAAGACCTTTTGTGTGATAATGATAATATACTTCTACACTTGGATTTATTTCTTGATAAATTCTTATTAGAGATGTAACTAAATAATCTCTAAAAAAAGCAATTTTCCCCATCGAAGCCGTATAATAAACCTTGTTTGGTCTAAACTTCAAGATATTTATTAAAGTCTTAAAATAAAGCTCAGCCATATAATAGATTTTTTTGAAATTAAATTTCCCTATTTCTCCAATGTTTTCAGATGATTTTATCGGGATAAATTCACATTTTGCAACATTATTAATCTTTGAATTTTTTATAAATTCACCAACTTTTGAAGCTCCATGATTTGGAGGAGGTAAATGTAAAATAAAAAGTATCTTATTTTTCATTTAAAACCTTTTTGTAAATTTCAATAAATTTTTGTGCTTTTTTATCCCATGTAAAATTATTTAAAACATCTTCCCTGTTTTTTTGCCCTACTTTTTTTCTTAAATTTTCATTTTTATAAAAATCTTCAAGCCTTAATGACAAATCTTTTACTATTTTTTCATATGGTTGATTTATATCTACTAATTGTTTTTCTTTCTTAGAAATAACAAACTGAGAAGCTCCGCCATAGTCCAATCCCACAACAGGCAAGCAATTCATCATAGCCTCCAAAAACACAAAACCTGCATTTTCAAAAGTCGGAAAAATAAAAACAGAAGATTTTGAAAACTCCTCATAAACCTTTTTTAAAGGAATTTTTCCTTTAAAAACCACTTGTTTTTCAATATTTAATTCTTTTGCTAAATTTTCTAAATATTTTCTATCCGAACCATCTCCAATAATATTAAGTTTAATATCTGATAACTTATTTCTTTTTATAAATTCACTAAACGCTCTTATACTCATCTCAAAATTTTTAATATATATTAATCTCCCTACTGAAATAATATTAAACTCATCTTTTTCTTTACACTTGATACTCTCTACCAATTCCCTCTCAACCCCTATTGCCGGTTCAGCTATAAAACATTTATTTTTTAATCCAATTTTCTCTTTTACATTTTGATTTATGCCAATTACACAGTCGCTTTTTTTCTTACACATATAAAAAAACGGATCAAAATTTCTAAAAAATAATTGCAAACTTCTTCTTATAAATTCCACAATTTTTTGTTTTTTTGTTTTTAAAAATCTAAAATCTATAAAATCATGACTTCCTATCGGTCCCCAAATAAATTTATTTCTTTGATTTTTCAATAAAATAAAAATAGAAGGAAGCCAATCATTTACGAATGTCACATGATGAATTAAATCAAATCTTATATTTTTACCTTTAAGAAACTTAACAGCACCAATCATCCACAAATAATAATATGTTCTGATACCTCTTTGCTTTTTTTTCCAAAATGATGCCCATTTCGGAAGTTCATAATATAAAAAAGTTATATTTTTGGGATATGGCTTTTGCTCTATTTTTTCTTTATTGTTTGCTTTTGTAATTACATAAATATTTGACTTTGGTAGTTGCTTTGCAATATGATTTACTACTTGCCATCCAACTTCAGGCTCACTTCCATTATCAGGTTCACAAGCATAAGCAATAAGCAAAATATTTTTATTTTCCACTAAGCCCCCTTAAATATTTTAATTCCATTTCTCCCCTTTCTTGTAAATATTCCTTAATTACAAACAGCTCAAAAATCTCTTTTGGAATTTTAAATTTCTTATTTAGAAATTTATAAATTTCATCAATTTGCTTATTTTCAAGAAGTTTTAGATATTGATAATAGTATTTTATAAAGTCAAAGAATTCTATGCCATCTTCAATAAAATATTCAAAATCAAATATATAAAACCTATTATTTTTAAACTTAATATTCCAAGGAGCAAAATCTCCGTGTTCATACACCAACTCATACTCATTTTTAGAATTATTTATAATTTTTAAAATTACCTCTTTTAACCACTCTTCACTATTTTCTAAAAGACCTCTTATTCTCGGATGTTTATTAAGGACATATTTTTTATTTCTTTTAAGTCTTTTTAAAAATTCAAAGTCCAAATCAATAGGTATAAATTCGCTATGCCCTTCAATATTTTCAATAAACAAACAATTTTTTTGGTTATATTTCAAATGAAAAAATTTATAATTTAAAATTTCTTTTTCTCTTAAAATTTCATAAGCTTTTATTTCATTTATAATATTTTTTTCTCCTTCATTATTTAAAGGAACTTTCACATATCCTAAAATACCCTTATTTTGAAGCTGCAAAACAACTTTATTATTATCCGTAGCAATATAAACAGATGAAATCAACGGCTTTTTAAATTCATTTTCTAAAAATTCAATAAAATCACCCCTTTTTTTTCTTTTTAAAAAAGGCCTAATAAAAGGCAATATTTTAAATACAGAACTTTTCAAAAATTTAGCTTTTTTACTAAACGGATTATATAACCTAAATGAATTGTCAGCAATTAAATCATTATCAACAACCAAAAATACTTTTGGTTTTTTCGGCGAAGGTAAAACAATATATTTATTGATTGAAAAAAAACTATTTATATCTTTCACTCATTTTCTCCATTAAAATATTTATTATTTCATTTACAATTTCCTCAGGCTTTTTATTTACATCGATTTTTATATATTTTTTATTATCTACTAATCGTTCATATTTTTTTACTTGGTTTTTTAATTCTTCAAAAGAAACTTCCTGTTTTCTGTTATAAACAATTTCAGGCTCAGTTACCAATATAAAATATAAGTCAGGCTTTGGAATAAAATTTCTAAAAAATTTAATCCAAAAGTCACCCAAACTAATTCTATATCTTTTTTTATCCGCCAAAATATCATCATAATATCTATCAAAAATAATAAGAGACGATCTAATTTTTAGAGGCAAAATATTTTTTATCCAGCCTATATTGTATTGGTAAACAAAATAAACTAATTTAACAAACGATTTAATTTTGCTATATGGAGGATACTTATGAGGTTCTTCCACAATTTGTAGATCATTATTTCTTCTTTTTAAAGGTTTTAAATGAAAATAATCAATTCTTCTAAAAGGTAACTGCCTTTTTTTTAATTCATTAATAATAGTGGATTTTCCACTTCCATCAGGTCCTAAAAATGCAATACTAATCCCAGTTGGTCTTATAATTCTTTTTATTATTCTAAAAAAATTTAAAATTTTTTCAAAAAAATTAGTCTTTTTATTTTTATCAAATTCCTTTAAAATTTTTTCCCTATTAATTAAATTAATATTATTTTTTTCAAATGCTTTTATTATATTCACCGCTTCATTTTTTAAAAATTTTTTAATTACTTTTATAGATTTTTCTTCTGATTCAAAATAAAGCTCTTTTAAATAATTAAAAACTTTCTCATTAAAATCATTTTTATCAAGTTTTTTTATTAAATAATAAATAAATTCCTTTTCCGATGACAATATTGGAATTTTTTTATAAAATCTAAGAGTTTCAAAAATCTCATCTTCATTAAAAAACACTACTTTTCTTCTTTCAAGCCTTCCGTAAATATCTAAATTTAACAGTTCTTTTTTTTCTTTATTCCATAAGAAACAATTCTTAGCATATAAATCATGATGATATATTTGAACTAATTTTTCATTTTTAAAATTTTCCTTTAAAAGCTTTTCAACTCTTTTAAAATCAGATTTTCGTAATAAAATATCAATATCTGAATCTTTACTGTTCAATTCTTTATATCCATTAATAATAATAAAATTTTTAAAACTCTTCATTTTTATACTTTCCTAATATTACTATGCAAAACAAAAAAGGTAAATAAAATGTTAATACATTGATTGTATCTGTAGTAAAAGATTTAATAAATAAAATAATCGTGATTCCTAATACCTTAATATTACTTATATACATCATTTTGTCCAAACCTTTATTTAATTTCTTTAATGAACTTAATATTAAATAAACAAAAATTATAAAAATAAGAAATGTACCAATAAATCCAGTTGCTGCTAATGATGAAAAATAAGTTGAGTCAAAAGTTTGCATCAATCCATTTGAAGGAATCAATGCTAATTCTCTAACACCTGATGCATAACCATAACCAAATAATTGATGCCATATATTATCATTAAGAATTTTATTCCATATATAATTCCACCAATATGTTCTACCACTGATTGTAATTAATGTATTTTCATTATTTCCCCGAACAAAAAGTTCCACTATAATATTATTAAAGATAATTGCTATAATTAAAACAAAAATTAGCGCAAAAATTTTCCACAATAATTTAATTTTTTTACTTAAAAGAAATACTAAAAATAAAGCAGCAAAAAGACCTAATAAAGATGTTCGACTTTGTGAAGTAATTAATAAAATAAATGAAAGAATCATCCAAAATAAATTTTTCTTTTTAGAATTAAGTTTAAAAATATAATTTATAAATGAATCAAAAAAAACTATTGAACTTATAGTACCAACACTTATTGCATTAATAACAGGAAAAACTCCATTTACTCTAAATGAAATTAACGCACTACCAATTGAAGAAGCTGATTCTAGTGCCATAGAAGGAAAAAATACTATACTTAACACTACAGAAATTAATAATAATTTAAAAAACATTAAAAAACTATTATATAATATATATGCCATTTTTTCAAAGTAAAAACTTAAACTCCAAAAATATACTCCTATTAAAAAAACCACTAAAATTTCAAATAATTTCCAAAAAGAATATAAAAAATTATTTGAAAATAAAATTATTGAGATAAAACTCACTAAAATATAATTAAAATATAAAATAAAAAGAAATGATAGCTTTCGGATTTTTAAGTTTTTTAAAAAAAAGATAAAAACAAAAGCAAATGCTAATAAAATACCTATAATCCTATTTATATTAGAAATATTTATAGGTGAAGATTGCACTTGTGAATAATCTCTGGTGGAAAATAACAATAGTGAAAAGAAAATTAAATATAACGGAAACATTATTTTAAAACTTACTTTTTTATTTTCCACTTTTCAACCTTAATAAATTAGGTAAATTCCAAAAGCCTAATTTTTGTTTAATGTAAAATATATACATTAGATTCCAAAACACAATACTAATCATACTTGCAAATGCCGCACCATTTATTCCATATATAGGAATCAATATAAAATTAAGAACAATATTTAAAAAAGCTGCAATAAACATTATATTTCTTACAATTGTTTCATATCCTAAAATTTGTAAAACATAATTACCAGTACCACTCATAGACTCAATCAACCTACCAAAAAGTAACAAACTAAGAGCAACACTTCCGGCTATAAATTCTTTACCAAAAAGCATTAATATTTTTTCCTTAAAAATAAAAATAAATATTATTATAATTCCACTTAAAGAAAAAACAATTGTATTTACAAATTGCATAGTTTGTGAAAGTTTATTTTCTTTATTCAGTTCAATTAACTTTGATGAAACAATACTCATAATTGCCGTCATAAATATAGATGTAGCTACAGCTATTTTAATTACAATATTATATATACCTACATTTTTTGAAGAAGTAAAATATCCAAGAATTATCGAATCAGATGTAGTGATTACTAACATTAAAGAATTTGCCAAAAGCATAGAAAAAGCAACTTTTATAAGAGTTTTTAAATTAAAAAAATAATCCCTTGATATTCTAAAAAAATTTATTTTTTTTATTAAAAACCAATAACTAATAAAAAAAGCAATTAGAACTCCTAAAAAATAAGCCACAAACAAATCTAACATGTTATAATTAAAGAATTGTACTATGATAAATAAAACAATTACACTAAACAAATATACACTTATGCTTTGAATAAAAGAGTATTCAGCAATTGATTTTAGTCCTCTTAAAAAATTAGCATTAATAAATCTTAAAGTTATTGGAAACAGCAAAAGAGAAAAAAGTTTTAAATATCTTATAATTTCTTCATTATGAAAAATATATATCGCAATATATTTGCTCAAAAAAAACATTATACTAATCAATAAAAGATTTAAAGGAATTAAAAAAAACAATGTTTTTATATACAAATCCTTTAACTTAGAAAAGTCATCTTTATATTCTGATACAAATTTTACAATTGCCAAATCAAAACCAAATTTTGCAAATAATAAAAAAATAGTAAGAACAGAATAAGTTAAAGAAAATAAACCTACACCTTCTGCATTAAAATATTTAGCAAGCATGAAAATAAATAGATATCCCAATCCTATCCCAATGATTTGAAAAATAAAATTTATACTTCCTTTTTTTAAAATTTCTATATAATGAAAATTTTTCTTAAGTTTGTTTATCACTTATTACTTCCTATACCACTCATAAATTTTTTTAATACCATCTTCTAGCTCAACTTTATGTCTCCACCCAAGAGAATGAAGTTTACTAACATCAGTAACTTTCCTCATAGTTCCGTCAGGCTTTGATGTATTAAAATAAAACTCACCTTTAAATCCAATAATGTCTTTTATCATTTCTGCAAGTTCTTTTATGCTTATATCTTTTCCTGTTCCTATATTTATTTGAGTTTTTCTGATTTCTTTGGTTTTGTATTCGGTAATGTCACATGTAGTGTTTTTGCCATAATGTATGTTTACAATATCTTTAAAATCCACATTTTCCATTAAAAACACACACGCATCTGCCATATCATCAGAATATAAAAATTCTCTTTTTGGCTTTCCGCTTCCCCAGATTTCTACTTGATTTTTAGTAACTCCGTATTTTTTTAGTATCTTTAAGATGTCTTCTTCACTTGCATTTCCACTTATGTTTTCTATTGGATTTTTATTTAAATCTCTTCTTATTTCATCAAAGTTTTCTTCACTTAGTGCTTTTGCAAGGTGTATCTTTCTAATAAGTGCCGGTAATACGTGAGATTTTTCAAGGTCGAAATTATCATTTTCTCCGTAAAGATTTGTAGGCATTACAGATATAAAGTTTGTGCCGTACTGAAGATTAAAACTCTCACACATATTAATCCCGGCAATTTTTGCTATTGCATAAGGTTCGTTTGTATATTCAAGTTCACCCGTTAAAAGATATTCTTCTTTTATAGGCTGAGGACAATTTTTTGGATAAATACAGGTGCTTCCAAGAAACATCAGTTTTTTTACATTATATTTATATGCGTTATAAATTACATTATTTTGGATTTGGAGATTTTCGTATATAAAATCAGCCCTGTAAGTATTATTTGCAACTATTCCCCCAACCTTTGCCGCGGCAAGAAAAACGTATTCAGGTCTCACACTCTCAAAAAAGTCTTTTACATTTTCTTGATTTGTTAAATCAAGTTTATGCCATTCTACTTCATTATCTATTGGTTTTCTGTTATGATAAGTAGATACAATATTTTTATATCCTTTTTCTTTAAGCTTTCTAATAATAGCACTTCCTACAAGTCCAGTACCGCCGGCCACATAAATCTTTGAGTTTTTATCCATTTTAACCCCTTAAATACCGCAACTGCTTGGTACTTCAAATCCGCATTTTTTAAGAACAAGTTCTTGATAGTTTTCTTTTAAATCACTCTCTACCATTTCTTTTGTCATCTCTTCAAGAGTAATTTTCGGTTCCCATCCAAGCTTTTCTTTAGCTTTTGTCGCATCACCAAGAAGTAAATCTACTTCTGTCGGTCTAAAATATTTCGGGTCTACGTTAATAATATCTTTTCCGATTAAACTTTTTGCATGCTCTATTATACTCTCAGGATGAGAAACATTTGCCTCTTTTAAAACTTCTTGTAATTTTTCTTCATTTATACCTTCTACTATTCCTTTTTCATCAACACCTTCACCCTCAAATTTTATATTAAGACCTAAATATTTTCCGGTAAGTCTTACAAATTCTCTAATTTCTGTAGTTCTACCAGTAGCTATTACCCAGTCTTCAGGTTTTTCATACTGAAGTATCATCCACATCATTCTTACATAATCTTTTGCATGTCCCCAGTCTCTTTTGGCACTTAGATTTCCAAGATATAGCTTTTTATCAAGTCCTAAAAGGATTCTTGCCATACCTCTTGTAATTTTTCTGGTTACAAATGTCTCACCTCTTCTTGGACTTTCGTGATTAAAAAGAATTCCATTAACAGCAAACATATTATACGCTTCTCTATAATTTACTGTAATCCAATAAGCGTATAGTTTAGCTACCGCATAAGGACTTCTCGGATAAAAAGGTGTTTTTTCACTTTGAGGTACTTCTTGTACTAGCCCATAAAGCTCTGAAGTTGACGCTTGATATATTTTTGTTTTATCTGTAAGTCCTAGAAGTCTTACTGCCTCAAGTATTCTAAGTGTCCCAATACCATCAGCATTTGCCGTATATTCAGGCTCTTCAAAGCTTACCGCTACATGTGACTGAGCTGCTAAGTTATATATTTCATCCGGTTGAACTTCTTGAATAATTCTAGTTAGGTTCATACTGTCTGTCATATCTCCATAATGCAAAAAGAAATTTACATCTTCTTCATGAGGATCTTTATATAAATGATCTATTCTATCCGTATTAAAAAGTGAAGTTCTTCTTTTTATTCCATGAACTTCATACCCTTTTTCCAACAACAACTCTGCTAAATAACTCCCATCTTGACCTGTAATCCCTGTTATTAATGCTTTTTTCTTACTCATTCTAACTCCTAAAATATTGTTTTACGTATTCGTGTACATCTTTGGCATTTAGTAACTCGTCTAAACCAAACCATTTATATTCATTATGCTGAACTTTTGGAAGTTCTATTAAGTTTATATTTTTTAGTTTATAAGCAATATTGACATAATGCGTTTCTATTCCATTAAATCCCGTATCATAAAAATGCTCAAATATACCTATAAACTCAGGATTAAATTCGTCTTCGTAATTAAGCTCTTCTTTTAGAATCCTTTTTTGAGCATTTTTGATTGTTTCGTTTTTATAAATTCTTCCGCCTATTGTAAACCAATATCCTTTTGCAGGTTCGTTTACTCTTTTTCCAAGTAAAATTTTTCCATCATTTTCTATAATAAAATCTATTGAAACTAATGGTGTATGTTTTACAATACATTCAAATATTTCACTACTTACCCTCATCATACCCTCTTAAAATCATCTTCAATTCTCACTATGTCATCTTCACCTGTGTATTCACCAACTTGAGCTTCAATTAATACTACCGGAATTTTTCCAGGATTTGAAAGCCTATGTATTTCTCCCATTTTTATATAAGTTGATTCATTTGGCCTTACTAAATAAGTTTTATCTCCTACTTGTACTTCAGCCGTACCGCTTACCACTACCCAATGTTCACTTCTATGAAAATGTTTTTGAAGAGACAATCTTTTTCCTGGTTTTACAATTATTCTTTTTATTTTATATCCGTTTTCATCAATAAGATTTTCAAAAACACCCCATGGTCTATGCACTATAGTATGATGATGAGTAATTTCATTTTCTTTACTTTTTAATACTTTTACAACATCTTTTACTTTTTGAGACAATCCTTTTTTAGCGATAAGTAAAGCATCTCTTGTATCCACTACTATAAAATCTTCAAGTCCGATAGTGGATATAACTTTTTTAGGATTATCTTTATAGTAAAAGTTATTTTTTGAATCTATTTCAATTGCTTCTTGTGAAGAAATCTCCTCGATTAAAGAGTCAAAACTTCCCACGTCGTTCCAGTCAAATTCACTTGGAACTACTTTTATTTTGTCACTTTTTTCCATTACAGCATAATCTATACTTTTATCAGGAATATTTTGCATTTCTTTTAGTCTTATCTGATTCTTACCTATTGTCTGTCTTTTTTCGTAGCTTTTTAATACTTCCTCGTAAACTTCAGGAGAATGTTTTTTAAGCTCATCTAAAAAAATTCCGGCTTTAAACATAAACATTCCGCTGTTCCAGTAATAATTCCCTTCTTTTAAATATTCCTGAGCCGTTTTTAAATCTGGTTTTTCATGAAACTTTATTACATCTTCCCCATTTGCTTCAATATACCCATATCCCGTATGAGGTTCACTCGGGGTAATACCGAAAGTTACTAAATAATCTTTTTCAGCAAGTTCTTTTGCTTTTTCTATAGCCTCTTTATATTTATCCTCATCTTTTATCAAATGATCACTCGGTGTAACAAAAAGAATCTCTTCTTCATCACTTTCAAGTGCTGCAAATGCTATTGCCGGGGCAGTGTTTCTAGCAATTTCTTCAAGTAAAAACACAGTATTTTTAATATTAAATTTTTTATTATTAATCTCTTCAAGTTGATCCAAAGCAATAAAATATTGTTCTATATTAGAAATAATTATACACTTTTCACAATATTCACTATTTCTATCTATCGTTTTTTGAAATAAACTCTTTTCTTCAAATAATTTCAAAAACTGCTTTGGCATAAGTGTCCTACTCAACGGCCAAAGCCTAGTTCCACTCCCTCCACATAATATGACGTTTTTCATCCTCTCTCCCAAACATTAAAAATAAAATAAACAACGAATTAATAAATAATTTACTATAAAGAGGAGCACTTCGAAGCAAATTGAAGCTAACTCCCCCTTTTTCCCTTTCCCTAAAACATGTTATGAAATTTTATCATAAAATTCATTTTTATTTAATATCACAATCTACCGTCAATTATATTTTCATCAAAAAAACTTTTAATATCATAAACTACAAGATTTGAATTTTGTTTTGCTTTTTTAATAGAGTCTTCCAAATCTTTAAATTCTTTATGAGCAACCGCAAGTACTATTCCGTCATAATTTTCGATATTCATATCTTTTTTATTTATCAATCCGAACCCATACTCTTTTTTAACATCATCTTCATCGGCCCAAGGATCGAAAACATCAACTTCCATACCAAATTCTTTTAATTCTTTTATTACATCAATAACTCTACTATTTCTAATATCCGGCGTGTGTTCTTTAAAAGTAATACCAAGCACCAAAACCTTCGAGCCTTTTATCGTATGGCCTTTTTGTATCATTAATTTAACAAGTTTATTTGCAACGAATATTCCCATATTGTCATTAAGTCTTCTACCCGCTAATATTATTTCAGGATGATATCCTATCTCTTTTGCTTTATATGTAAGATAATACGGGTCGACTCCTATGCAATGCCCTCCTACAAGTCCGGGATTGAATTTTAAAAAGTTCCATTTAGTACCCGCAGCTTCAAGTACCGCTTTTGTATCGATTCCAAGCTTATCAAATATAAGTGCAAGTTCATTTACAAAAGCGATATTGATATCTCTTTGGGCGTTTTCTATTACTTTTGCAGCTTCTGCTACTTTTATCGAAGGAGCAAGATGAGTCCCCGCTTCTATAATAGAAGCGTATATTTTATCTATCTCTTTTGCGATTTCAGGTGTGCTTCCTGAAGTGACTTTTAGTATTTTTTTAACGGTATGTTTTTTATCTCCCGGATTTATTCTCTCAGGTGAATATCCTACGAAAAAGTCTTCATTAAACTTAAGTCCTGACATCTTTTCAAGAATAGGTACGCAAACTTCTTCGGTACATCCTGGAAATACTGTAGATTCGTATATTACGATATCGCCCTTTTTAAGTACTTTTCCGACTGACTCACTCGCTTTTTGTAAAGGATTCAAATCAGGATTTTTATGCTTATCTATAGGAGTCGGTACGGTTACTATATAAACATTCGCATCTTTAATTTCATCAAGTTTATTTGTAAATTTTATTCCTCTATCAAGTGCTGCTTTTAACTCTTCTTCACTAACTTCAAGAGTTCTATCATAGGCCGAATTTAGCTCTTTAATTCTTTGTTCGGATATATCAAAACCTATGACATCATATTTTTCGCTAAATGCAACAGCAAGCGGAAGTCCTACATACCCTAAACCTATTATACAAATCTTTTTCAAATGTTTTCCTTTAAACTTTATAAAACCATCTATACCAATCAACAAACTTTTTAATTCCCTCTTTTACATCCACTTTCGGTTTATAACCGAGTTCTTTTTCAAGTGCGCTCGTATCAGCCCAAGTACTCGGTACGTCTCCGGGTTGCATCGGAAGCAGATTTTTTTTGGCTTCTTTCCCGAGAGTCTCTTCAATAGCTTCTATAAAATCTATAAGTTTTACAGGCTTACCGCGCCCAATGTTATAAATTTTATAAGGCGCTACGCTCTCACTCGGTCGCCCGTCCCAGTTTGGATTTCCTTTTGGAGAATTGTCAATAACCCTCACTACCCCTTCGATAATATCATCTATATACGTAAAATCTCTCTGCATATTTCCATAATTATAAACATCAATAGGTTTATCTTCAAGGATATTTTTTACAAACTTAAAAAGAGCCATATCGGGTCTTCCCCAAGGTCCGTATACGGTAAAGAATCTAAGACCCGTAGTCGGAATATTATAAAGATACGAATAAGTATGGCTCATAAGCTCATCCGCTTTTTTCGTCGCGGCATAAAGGCTTATAGGATGGTCCACGTTGTCGTCAGTCGAAAAAGGCTGCTTTTTATTAAGCCCGTAAACACTCGAACTACTTGCATAACTTAAAGCTTTTACCCCATTGTGTCTCACAGCTTCTAAAATATTCATATGTCCTACGATATTGCTTTGAATATAAGCATCCGGATTTGTAAGAGAATATCTAACTCCGGCTTGTGCCGCCAAATGACAGACTTTATCAAACTTTTCTTCTTTAAAAAGTTTATCAACAGCCTCTTTATCTTCGAGATTTAGTTTAATAAATTTATAATTCGGATATTTTTTGCTCTCTACAACTTTTCCATATTCTATTTTATCTTTATCAATTCCGGCTTGTTCTAATCTACCGTATTTCAAATTTACATCATAATAATCGTTTATATTATCAAGACCTACTACCTCATCACCACGCTCAAGAAGTCTGTTTGCCAAATGAAATCCGATAAATCCGGCTGTTCCTGTTATTAATATTTTCATACTCAATCCCTGCTATAAATATCTCTCGTATATACTTTTTCTTTGTGTTTTTGAAGTTTTTCATCAATTCTGTTTGCCAAAATAACATCGCTTTTTTTCACAAATTCTTCAAAATCATTCACAAACTCAACACCTTCAATTTCATCACCCTTTGCCATCGGTTCATATACGATAAGTTTTACAAAAGGTTTTAGCATCTCCATTACATCGAATATAGCACTGCTTCTGAAATTATCACTTCCGGCTTTCATCGTTAGCCTGTAAACCCCTACAACTTTAGGGTTTTTATCAAGCACTCTTTTTGCTATAAACTCTTTTCTTGTAGTATTGCTATCCACTATAGCTTCGATAAGTCTTTGCGGAATATTTTCAAGAGTATAATTTGCAAGAAGTTGTTTCGTATCTTTTGGCAGACAATATCCTCCGTATCCGAAACTCGGATTATTGTAATAATTCCCGATTCGAGGGTCAAGACAAACACCTTCGATTATCTCTTTTGTATTAAGACCTTTCATTTCGGCAAACGTATCAAGCTCGTTAAAAAAGCTCACTCTCATCGCAAGATAGGTATTTGCAAAAAGTTTTATCGCTTCGGCTTCGGTATTATTCGTAAATAAAATAGGAATTGTCTCTTTAAAAGCCCCGTCTCTTAAAAGATTTGCGAATATTTCGGCTTTTGTGGATTTTTCTCCGACAATTATACGACTCGGATACAGACTGTCAAAAAGAGCTTTCCCCTCTCTTAAAAATTCAGGTACGAAAAATATATTTTCATAGTTAAACTCTTTCTTTATTCTTTCAGTATATCCGATAGGAATAGTTGAACGGATTACGATTGTAGCTTTAGGATTTATTTCTATTACATCTTTTATTACACTCTCGACCGATTTGGTATTGAAATAATTAGTAACCGGGTCATAATCTGTCGGAGTCGCTACTACTACGTATTCCGCCCCTTCATATGCTTCTTTTTTATCCGTCGTAGCTTTTAGATTCAAATCTTTTTTTTGAAAAAACTCAGTAATTTCCTTATCTTCTATAGGACTTATTCTTTTATTTATAAGCTCCACTTTTTCAGGCACTATATCAAGTGCCACTACTTCATTATTCTGAGCTAAAAGTACGGCATTGCTAAGCCCTACATATCCCGTTCCCGCAATTGCAATTTTCATATTTTTTTCTCCCATTCATAAGCGGTTTTACAAATAAACTCCAAATCGTCATATTTAGGAGTCCAATTCATTTTTTGTTTAATTTTATCACAATTTGAAATAAGCATAGCAGGGTCTCCCGCACGTCTTGGAGCGTCCTGTACCTTAAAATCAACTCCGCTAACCTTTTTTACCGTATCAATCACCTCTTTTACGCTCGCACCTTTTCCGTATCCAACGTTAAAAATATCGCTTTCGTTATTTTCCAAATATTCAAGCGCTTTGATATGAGCATCAGCCAAATCCATTACGTGAATATAATCCCTTATACAAGTCCCGTCAGGTGTCGGATAATCCGTCCCGAATATATACATTCCATCTCTTTTTCCACAAGCACATTCACTTGCCACTTTGATTAAATGAGTAGCATTTTTAGTCTTTTGACCGATACTTAAATCAGGAGCCGCACCTGCTACGTTAAAGTATCTAAATATCACATATTTAAACTCAGGATTCGCCTTTGCGGTATCTTGAATTATCTTTTCACTAAAAAGCTTACTTTGACCGTACGGATTAATAGGATTTGTAGGAAAATCTTCTTTTATTCCATTCCCTATCTCACTGATATCAGGCTCGCCATATGTTGCCGCCGTAGAAGAAAAAACAAACTTTTTTACTCCGTAATCATTCGCGAGTTTTACAAGATTTGCAGTATTTGCCGTATTATTAAGATAGTATTTAAGAGGATTTTCAACACTCTCCGGAACAATCAAAGAAGCCGCAAAATGAATAATCGCCTCAAATTTTCTTGCTTTAAAAATGCCTTCGATTTCATTCCAATTGCTAAGGTCGGCTTTTATAAAATCAAAATCCCTTATTTTTTTAAGCTCATCTATTGTCGATTCGAAT
The DNA here is from genome assembly GCF_003752135.1 of Caminibacter pacificus. Lineage (NCBI taxonomy): Bacteria > Pseudomonadati > Campylobacterota > Epsilonproteobacteria > Nautiliales > Nautiliaceae > Caminibacter > Caminibacter pacificus. The sequence continues at coordinate 103,164 of NZ_RJVK01000004.1, read as the reverse complement.
CCCGTAACCAAATTATCTATCACCGTTACATCACTATCAGTGTTTTCAAGCAATAATTTAACTACATGACTTCCTATATATCCGGCTCCGCCCGTGATTAATATATTCATCCTTTCTCCCTTAGTTTTTTTATTAATAAAATGATATTTTTAGATTTATCTTTAAATAAAACACCGTTCTTTTTTACACTATATAAAATATTCCCTTTTTTTTGGATAAAACCATCACCCTTTCTTATAATTTTACCAAAGTTTTCAATCGGTTTTCCTTCTATCACTTTGTCAAAGAAATCGCTCGGATACTCTTCTCCCAAATACTCTTTTATAAATTTTCCCTTATCCATACACTGCCCGTTTATGCAAACTACTGAGTTTTTGAGTGTGAGCTTATATCCGACTCCTCCTTTATAAAGTTCAAATTCTTTATATCCCGGACCTTCTTTTAAAAAACCTTGGTCGGATATTTTTAATTTCGGAGACTTAAAAGTCACATACACCGGAGTTGTCTTTACGCTACAACCCGCAAAAAAAAGCACCCCTATAAAAAACAAAATAATTTTTTTCATATTAACCTCTTATTTTTTTGATTTTTGATTTTGAAATTTTATAAATTTTTGAAGCTTCTCCCTCAAAAAGCCCGTTTTTATTCTCGACAACCACATCGGCGACGCTCTTAGCCCATTTTTCGTCAAACTTTTTGGCGTGTAAATTTGCCGAAGTAGAATACATCCACGAAAATTTTTTTAAAAACTCGAGATGATTTTTATCTTTTACAACTCTAAAACTCTCTGAGTTCGGATAGATAAAAGTCGTTTTTTCCGCTCTTCTGACCCTTTTTCTAAACTTTTTCGGGACTCTTACAAATTTTCTTAAGGTTTTTAAAGAATCAACTTCTCTTAAAACGGGTTTATTTAAAGGACGATTTTTTAATTCGTTCAGTCTCTTTTTGTTTTGAGACAAAAAACCGACCGTCGTATCGGTTTGAGTCAAATAGATTTTTTCAGGATTCATTTTGATTCCTTAAAAGAATAGCTATTTCATCCATTTCTCTTGACTCTTTAAGTTTAATCTCTTTTAGCTGTTTTTTTATCTCTTCGCCTTGGAGATATTTCATCTTTTCATATTCGATTCTTGCTTTTTTAAGCTCTTCTAACAATTCGTTTTTTCTGTTATTTAGGATGTTTATTTGGTTTTGGAGGTTTTGTATTTCGTTTCTAAGAAGTGTTTTTTGGGTGTTTATTTGAGTAATTTTGGAAAAGCTCCCGCTTTTTGGGAGAGTGAGTTGCATAAGAGAAGCTTTTAGCTCCTCTATTTTAGACGAAAGCTCCAAAACGGCTTTGTTTATTTTTTGGATATCGTTTTGGATTTTTTCGACTTGCTGTTTTTTTAATTTGACTACGCTATCAAATTTCGTCTTCATCTAATAACTGTCGCGTCTCTTTCGGCTCCGGTTGAGACGTATTTGATTTTAGTACCGATTTTTTCCTCTAAGAATTCTATATATTTTTTCGCATTTTGAGGTAAATCGTCCCAATTTCTAACATGAGCGCTTTTATCCCAGCCCTCAAGCTCTACATATACAGGCTTCACTCCATCAAGGTCGCTTGGGAAATAATCGATTACTTCTCCGTCTTTTTCATACGCAACGCAAACTTTAACCTTATCAAAGCCGTCTAAAACATCAAGTTTCATAATAGCCACTTCGTCACATCCGTTTAGAGTTACCGCATATCTTGCAGCCACTACGTCAAACCACCCGCAGCGTCTTGGTCTACCTGTAGTAGTCCCGAACTCCGCACCTTGTTTTCTTATTTTATCTCCGCTCTCACTTAAATCTTCCGTAGGAAAAGGTCCGTTTCCGACACGCGTAGTATAAGCTTTTGCGATTCCTATTACTTTATTAAGTCTTTTTGGCGGAATACCGCTACCCGTCAAAGCACCGCTTGCAATTGTATTGGAGCTTGTAACATAAGGATAAGTCCCGTGGTCGATATCAAGAAGCGTAGCTTGAGCACCCTCTAAAAGCATATTTTTATCAAAGTTATCCCAAAGATATTTCGTAGTATCCACTATAAGTTCTCCAAGCTCTTCTTGCCATTCTTTTAATTCACTCTCAAGCTTTTCGCGGCTTGGTATTTCTATACCCAAATAATCGAAATACCCTTTGTTCATCTCATAATAGTGCTCTAACTTTTCAATAAGTTTAGGAATGTTTTTAAGCTCGCCCATTCTAACGCCGACTCTTGCGATTTTATCGGCATATGCAGGTCCGATACCTCTACCTGTGGTTCCGATTGCGTTTTTGCCTCTAAGTTTCTCTCTTGCCTGGTCTATTGCTATATGGTGGTCCAAAATCATATGAGCTTTATCGGAAATCAAAAGCTTTTTTTTGATATCGTGTCCGAAATTTTTAATCTCTTTTATAAGCTGAGGAGGATATACGACAACTCCGTTTGCTATTACGTTCGTAGCGTTTTTGTTTAATACGCCGCTTGGAAGCAGGTGTAGAGCGTATTTTTTTCCGTCCACAACTACCGTATGCCCGGCGTTGTGTCCGCCTTGGCTTCTTATTACGATATCGTAATTTTTCGCTACCAAATCGACTATTTTACCTTTACCTTCGTCACCCCATTGAAGCCCAACTATTAAATCAATCATCCAAATCCTTTAAAAGATTATCCGTATATATTGAAAATCCGGCGCTTTTTACGCTTTCTACAACGTATTCACCGCCTTTTGCTATTACGTCGTTTTTATTGATAAATCTATAAAACACGCCGGTATAATATCTCAAATTCGCAACGTAAAGCGGCGCTAAAATGATATCATAATTTACTTCTTTAGCTACCTTTTTAAGCTCTTTCAAAGACTCGGCGATACTTTGAGGATATTTGCTTAAATCTTCCAAATCTTCGATACTATTAACTTTCAAAAGCTCTTTTAACCAAGGTTCTTCAAACTTATAAATTCTCATTTTTTTAATATCTTCGATATCGAGTCCCGTTAATTTACAAACTTCTTTTGGAATTTGAATATGAGAGAGGATTAGAGGATATTTTTTTGAGAGTCTGTTTAAAATATTGATATTCGTATTCAAAACATCCTCGATATTTCCCTCAAGCCACTCGGCACCGATTTGATTGATTTCGGTAGAAGGAGCGCGAAAAACAGGTTGAATGTAAAACCACTTTTTCGCTTCGCTTTTTAGTCTTTTTAAAACAATTCTGATGATATCGATAGAGCTGTCTCCCCTTAAAGCGACACTTCTGTTTTCTCTATCCGTAAATCTGATAAGCTCTTTTTCACTCAACGCTTCAAGCTGATGATATGAAAAATAAGGACTTACAATCTCTTCATACTCTTCGTTTTCAAACACTTCACTCGCAATGTGTTCGATTTCTCTTTTTATTTTGGCTTTTTTACCGAAATAGAGCTTAGCTCCGTCCGGAATATCGTGTGCGAATATCATTTTTTACCTTAATTTTTCATTGCTGTAAACTTTTACGGCCGTAGCGTCGTATTTTCTGATACCAAGCTCGTCAAGAGCAAGCTCGACGCTATTTAGAATATGCTCCATTTTATAATCCTCAATAAGTCCCATATTGTTGATTCTAAACAGTTTACCTTTCATAAAATCCTGACCACCCGCTACGTTTACTTCGTATTTCGTTTTTAGGATTTTTCTAAGCTCTTCGGCTTTTTCAAAATATACGGCAGCCATCGAAAGTGCCGGAACTTGAGGGAAAATACTAAGTCCTATAGCTTCTATGGCGGCAATTACGGCTTTGTGTCTTTTTGCAGTGGTTTCGTAATGTTTATCAAGACCGATTTCTTCTAATTTTTTCATAACTTCATTTAATGCGATAATCAAACTCGTAGCCGGAGTAAATGCCGTCGTACCTTCTTTTTGTTTTTTAATTTCGTTTGCGAGGTTAAAATAAAATCCTCTTCCCTTGCCGATTCTCTCCACAGCTTTATCGCTAAGCCCGAGCATCGCAAGACCAGGAGGCAACATAAACGCCTTTTGACTTCCTCCGATTACAATATCGATATTGCTCGTATCGATATCTTCAACGCCAAGAGCGGTAATCCCGTCCGCAACAACGACAATATCAGGGTTTATCAGCTTAATTTCGGCTGCGATTTCTTCTACGGGATGTCTAAGTCCGCCGGCACTCTCACTAATTTGAATAAAAAACGTATCGATATCTTTGTCTTCTTCGATAGCAGCTATCACTTCATCAACGCTTGCCGGAGTATCCCAATCGTATTTTATCTCTTTGAATTCGATTCCGTGAGCTTCACAGATTTTGCCCCATCTCTCACCGAATTTTCCGGCATTAATAGTTAGAGCTTTTTTCTTTACGCTGTTTATTACCGCAGCTTCCATAGCACCCGTACCCGAGCTGCTTAAAAACACCGCGTTTGGTAGGTGCGTAATTTTTTTGAATCTCTCAAGCGCTTCAAGCAAAATCTCTTTAAATTCAGGCGTTCTGTGATGAATCGTTTCTTTAAGAAACGTCTCTCTTACAAAAAGAGGAATTTCAACAGGTCCCGGAGTTGCCAATATCATTTTTCACCCTTTATTTTATTTGCTATAGTCTCTGCATCAAAACCGAAGTGTTTGTAAACTTCCGGCCCTTTGCCGCTTGCACCGAAAGTCTCCATTCCGATTACCTCATCGGCATATTTATACCACTCGAATCCTCTATTGGCTTCGATTGCTACCACTCTTCCTTTTAAAAGCTCTTTTTTAAATTCGCTATTTTGCTTATCAAAAAGCTCGAAACACGGCACGCTAACAACTCTTGCGTTAAGTTTTTCCGCTACTTCCATAGCCAAATTAACCTCACTGCCGCTTGCTATTAACGTCAGTTTTTCATCGCCGTCTCTTAACAAATAAGCACCTCTGCTTACATCCGCGTTTTTAGGTGTGATGTTTTTCAAACCTTGGCGGCTAAGTGCAAAAGCAACCGGTGCGTCGATATCTAAAGCCGCTTTCCAGCAATTTACGTTTTCATTCGCATCCGCCGGTCTGAAAACATAAAGATTCGGAATAGCTCTAAGAGACGTAATATGCTCTACAGGTTGATGAGTAGGTCCGTCTTCTCCGACTACGATACTATCGTGAGTGAAAATCCAATAGTTTTTATGACTGCTAAGAGCCGCGATTCTAAGAGCTCCTCTTAGATAATCGCTAAACACCAAGAATGTTGCCGCATAAGGCAAAAATCCGTATGCCGCAAAAGCGTTGTTAATAGCCGCCATCGCATGTTCTCTAATCCCGAATTGTACGTTTCTTCCGTGAGGGAATTTGTCTTCGTCTTTTAGCCAAGTGTTGTTTGACGGCGCCAAATCCGCACTTCCTCCAAGGAAACTCGGAATCGCTTTTGCAATAGCGTTTAAAATTTCTCCGTTACTTTTTCTTGTAGCGATACTCGCTCCCTCTTCAAATTCAGGCCATTTGATTTTTGAGAAATCTTTTTCGAAAAAGGCTTTAATTTCATCAACTCTTGCTTTTTTCTCCCACTCTTTTTCCAAAAGTTCGCCTCTTTCTTTTACACATCTGAATCTAACAAGCACGTCATCCGGTAAGAAAAACGTCTTTTCAGGGTCGAATCCTGCTGCGATTTTACTTTTTTTGATAACTTCTTCTCCAAGAGGAGCACCGTGAGTTTTTTCGCTACCCTCAAGCCCTACAGCACCTCTTGCAATAATGGTTTTTGCAATAATAAGAGTCGGTCTGCCGTCACTTTTTAACGCTTCTTTTAGAGTTTTTGAAATCTCTTCGTAATCGTGCCCGTTCATTTCAAGCACTCTGAAGTTTTGAGCTTCGAATCTTTTTTTAATATCGTCTTTAAATACAGGCTCCACTTCCCCTTCAATCGAAATATTATTGCTATCGTAAATAATAATCAAATCTTCAAGCCCGAGACTTCCGGCAATACTGCAAGCTTCATAAGAAATTCCCTCTTCCAAATCACCATCACCGCACAAACACCAAACTTTATGGTCTATTTCAGGGAATTTTTTATGCATAAATTTTTTAGCCATCGCAAAACCTACGGCGTTTGCGACACCTTGTCCAAGAGGTCCCGTAGTTACTTCGATTCCCGGAGTATGACCGTATTCAGGGTGTCCCGGAGTAATGCTTCCGAGTTGTCTGAAGTTTTTCAAATCATCAAGAGAAATATCATATCCCCACAAATAAAGCATAGAGTATATTAGAGGCGTTGCGTGTCCGCCTGAAAAAACGATTCTGTCTCTATTGATAAACTGAGGATTATGAGGAGTGATATTAATAACTTCGCTAAGTTCCACCATAATATCGGCAAGCCCCAAAGCCGCTCCCGGGTGACCCGAATTTGCTTTTTGCACCATATCAGCCGCTAAAAATCTTATCGTATCGGCCATCTTTTTTTTCATTTGTAAATCCATTAAAGCTCCTTTATTAGTTTTTCTATCATCTGTTTCAATTCAGGTAATTTTAAAAATATCGTATTCCAAATCAATACAAAATCCACTCCGAAATATTCATGGGTTAATTTATTTCTAAAATCAATTATCAACCTCCACGGATAATTCGGATATTTTTCCTTTAACAACTCATAAACGTTTTTCGTTGCTTCACCTATTATTTCAAATTCTTTCACTACAGCTTGATACGTTTTTCTGTCATTTTTAAAATCTTCTAACTCATACCCTTTAATATGAATAGCATCGATACTCTCAATTATATCACGTAAAAAAAGCTCTTTATCCCTATTTAACATTTAGCAAATCTTTTTGAACGTAATTATAAACTATCGGCTTTAACATATCCTTAGTCGCAACATCCACTTTTCTACCGAATTTGTTTTTCATTTCTTCTTCAAACATCATCAATTCGAAAATCGTTATATTTTTATCGGTATCAAATTCAACCATCAAATCGATATCGCTATTTTCATTATCTTCGCCTCTTGCAACACTGCCGAAAAGATATATTTTTTTTATTCCGTACTCTTTTTCAAAACGATTTTTGTTTTCTTTTATGTATCTTAAAACTTCATCTTTAATGCTCATCTTTTATGCCTAAAAAGATAATTATCAAGAAGTTTTTTAAGTTCCGTTTTTAAGTTCTCATCAAAAGAATCAAGTTCGTTTGAAAGCTCACTCGCAAGTTTATCGGCTTCTTTTTTTGCTTCTTCTTCGCCTAAGAGTGTTACGAAAGTATTTTTATTAGTATCGACTCCCGTGGTTTTACCCGTCTCTTCACTATCAAGCAAATCAAGCAAATCATCTTGTATTTGAAATAAAAGTCCGAGTTTCAGTCCGAAATCATAAAGCTTTTGGGCAAGTTCGGGTTTATTTACTATAACAGCTCCCATTTGAAGACTTGCGGCTATGAGTTTTGCGGTTTTGTTTAGATGAAGTGTTTTTAATTCTTCCAAATTCAGCTTTTTATCTTCAAAATAACAATCTATCGCCTGCCCAAGCACCATACCAGCAGGCCCCGCGTTTTGAGCCAATATTTTTATCAGCTCTATTTTTACGTCGTTATGCATAGGAGCTTTGCTTAAGACTTCAAAAGCGTAAGTATTTAGGGCGTCTCCTACCAAAATAGCAGTAACTTCGTCATATGTTTTATGAAGAGTCGGATGTCCGCGTCTTAGGTCCGCATTATCCATAGCAGGCAAATCGTCGTGAATTAAAGAATAAGTATGAATAAGCTCAAGCGCAAAAGCCGCGTATTTGGCATTTTCTAAAAGAAGAGGATTATAGGCTTTTACGACCGATAAGAGGAGTTTCGGTCTGAATCTTTTACCTCCGGCTAATAACATCTCATTAAGAGCTTTTTCGTAATACGGGTGAAAAGATTCCGCTTTTATCAGATTGTTTTTTATAAACTCTTCCATTTATTTCCTTAGTGGAATTTTAACTTTAAGTCCGTTTTGTATAAACGTAATTGTAACATTTTTGTTATACGAAAACACTCGTTTTAATTGTTCAAAAGAATAAACTCTTTTTGAATTAATCGCATAGATTTTTATCGGTTTGTTTGCAAAAAATTTATTTTTATATTTCGGCGGCAGTTTTACATACAAATTTTTATCCACATATATCCCGAAATGCATCAAAGGCGTAAAATTATATATCTTTTTTCTAACACTCAAAACATAAACGCCTCTTCTTGTCTTGATGGTAACGGCTCTTCCTACTTTATTCAATATAACATATTTCGTAAAAGTTTTAGGATTTGCCGGTTTTAGATTGATTTTTAGGATTTTATCTCCCGGTTTTATTCCTTTTGCATAGAAAGGATCGACATATTTTACGACCATATCTTCATCGACATCAATACCGACATCTCCCCAATATCCGTATTTTACGAAATGTAAAAGATAACTGCTCGGCATAAAAAAGCCGTTTGCCACTCCGTAGGCTCTACAAAAAAGATCGCTTACTACCGCAGTCTTAGGTGCTTTTACACTAAGCTCTCCCATATTTAAAAAAATAGGAGCTTTTGCATAGCTGCCAGCATAAACTCCGTTTTGCTTAATCCCCGCCATCCACCAGCCGAGTTTGGGATTTTCATAAAATTTTACGACTTTCGCATTCGAATTTCTAAATACATATAGCCCCGTAAAAGGGTCGTAATAAATATATTTTTTAGGTTTATAAAAAGTTACGCTTTTTGTTTTAGAAACGGGGATTGAATATTTTATGAAAGAAAATTTCTTATAACACGCGGAAAAATCAAGATTCAGAGCAAAAGCAAAGAGCGGTATTAGTAAAAAAAGTTTTTTCATTGTCCTAAATTCATTCCTCCGAACATATTCATCGCTTGCGCTTTTTTATCATCAACTGCCATTTTAATCGCATCGTTAATCGCACTCATAAGCAAAATCTGAAGAGACTCTTTATCTTCAAGCAAAGAATCGTCAATTTTAATATCTATAACTTCGAATTTTCCGTTAACCGTAGCCTCAACAAGCCCGCCGCCGCTTTTTGCGGTATATGTTTTATTGTCCGCTTCTTGAAGTTGCTCTTGCAGTTTTTGCATCATTTCGTTTAAATCGATATTTCCGAACATTACCCCTCCTGTAAATAGGTTGTTTTTTCAATTACGTTGTTATTATCATCGACAATAACGACAGCCGGCTTAAATTTTTTTGCTTCTTCAAGCGTCATATTCGCATATGCGATAATAATAATTTTATCTCCCGGATGAACTTTTCTTGCCGCCGCACCGTTTAGGCAGATGTCTCTTTTTCCTCTTTCGCCTTTGATTACGTAAGTGGAAAATCTCTCTCCGTTATTTATATTTACTATATCGACTTTTTGGCCGACAAATAAATTAGCTTCTTCCATAAGCTCTTCATCGATAGTAATGGAGCCAACATAATTCAAATTGGCATCCGTTACAGTGGCTCTATGGATTTTGCTATAAAGCATTTCAATTGTCATTTTTAAACCTTTACGCCCAGAATTCCTTAGGAATCAGATACTCTTCTACCGGATTTCCGTTTTTGATATGCTCTTCTAAGATTCTGTCAATCTTCGCTTTATCAAGGTCTACATACATATAGCTTCCCGGCTCCACAAGCATTACCGGCCCGAAATTACATCTGTTTAGACACCCCGTAGGTACTATCCAATTCGTCATAGGGTCGATTCCCATTTCCATCATTTTTTGTTGAGTATAAGGGAACAAATCTTCTTTTCCTTCCCTAACACAACTTGGTTTTGGGAAGTTCGGCGGTCTTTTTACCTGACACATAAAGATTATATTTTTTGGTTTTGGCATTTGCATACTTAACTCCTTTGTTTTTTAACGGATTATATCTTAATAAATTAAATTAATATTAAATCAAATATTTTATTAGATATTTTATCACAATTTCAGCTTTTTGATTCAAAAACAGCTTCTTTGTCGCTAAAAGGTATTTTTTTATCACAAAATTCCATATATTTTTCATCACCTTTTCCCAAAATCATCAAAGTCATATTTTTCTCTTTTGCTAATTTAAGAGCTTTTTTGATAGCCTCTTTTCTATCGAGAATCACTTCATAAGGTTTTGATATTCCTTTTATGATATCTTTTGCAATATCTTGAGGATTTTCGCAGCGAGGATTATCGTTTGTAACGATAATATAATCGGCATATTTGCTTGCAACCTCTCCCATTAAATGTCTTTTATCTTTGTCTCTATTTCCACCGGCTCCGAAAACTACGATTTTTTTGCCCTCCACGGCACTCAAAACTTTTTCCATTCCATCCGGCGTATGGGCAAAATCGATTATAACAAGAGGGTCTTTTGAGACTATTTCCATTCTTCCGGCAACACCCTTAAAAAGTGAAAAATCAAAAGTTGAAAGTGAAGAATTCGTAAGCAACGAAGCTGTTTTTAACGCTAATGAAAAATTCATTTTATTAAACTCTCCGGCCATAGGAATATCATCGACAATAGGTTTTTCTAAAACATATAAATTATTTGGATTAACTTTAAAATCATACCCACCGATATTCACAATAATTAATTTTCCATTTTCCATTTTCCATTTTCCATTAATTATCTTAATACTCTCATCTTGAAAAAAACTCTCTTTTACTTGTTTGTATTCTTCCATACTCTTATGAAAGTCCAAATGGTCCTGAGAAAAAGAGGTCATAATTTTCGCTTCGAATTCAAGCCCTTCGATTCTATCTTGAACTATGGCATGAGAGCTAACTTCCATTATGTAAAAATCTGGTTTGTATTTAAAAGCTCTTTTTATTGTTGTAAAAATAGGAGGAGTAGTTAGAGTTTTTGGCTCTTTTAATTCTCCGTTGAAATAAAAACCTTCCGTTCCTTGAATTCCTACGCTGTAACCTAAAGAATTCAATAAATATCCCAAAACGAAAGCCGTAGTCGTTTTTCCATTTGTACCTGTAATTCCTATGAATTTCGTTTTGAGATTTAGAGATTTTAGAAGCTCTTTTGGAGTTATGTAATTTTTTATATCTTTTGCATATTTTGAGTTTTGGGAAGTTTTTAAAAAGAGCTTGTTTGAATCAAGCTCTTTGGTATTGTCCGTAATAAGTGAATTATTTAAGTAGTGAATTAAATCCATCAATTATCTCGATGTCGTTAATTAGCGGTAAAAGCTCTTCAAAATAGCTTATTGCGTTTTCTTTGAATCCATATTTTAAAAGCATTTCAAAAAACTCTAATAAATCTTCTTTCGTTTCGAAAATTACTTTTGTCGATAATAAAATATTTTCCAAATCCTCTTTTTTCTTGACGATTTCTTTTACGTCTTTGAATAAAATACCGTCGAATTCGTTATTATTAGGAATAGTTTCTTCTTTTAATATCTCGCTTAGGATTTTCATCACTCTTTGATAATCCTTTTTAGCGATTGCGTCTTCTAATAATTCTTTTATATCAGAACGAATATTTAACGAGCTCATCAAGCTGATCCTCATATCCGTGTGGTACGTTCATTACTACAAGTTCAGGATGAATTTTTTCTTTTAATGCTTTTTCGATTCCGTATTTTAATGTCGCACCCGCACTCGCACAACCTACGCATCCGCCTTGAAGCTGTACGAAAACTACAGGTTTTCTAACATCAATAAGAGTTACGTCTCCTCCGTCCATTTGAAGCATAGGTCTAACTTCTTCAAGTACTGCGCTAACCGCTTCTTTTAATTCTTCGTTTGAAAATGGAATGTTATCAGCCATTCATTATCCTTTTTTTAGCCTTATAATAGCATAAAATTGTTAGTTTTTAATGAAAAAAGAGGAGAAAAAAAGAGGATTAAGCTTCTTCGCTTACGAATTCGATGATACACATTTCAGCCGCATCACCTCTTCTGAATCTTGTTTTGATAATTCTTGTATATCCACCTTTTCTGTTTTCGAATTTAGGTGCGATTTCTTCGATAACTTTTTGAGTTGCCGCTTTAGCTCTTGCGTTACTTCCAAGTTTTGAATATACGTATCTGTGAGTGTTGAAATCCGCGTTTTTAGCTCTTGTTACGATTTTTTCGATATATTTTCTAAGTTCTTTTGCTTTTGGAACAGTTGTTTCGATTCTACCGTTTTCAATTAAGTCGCAAGCAAGGTTTCTTAAAAGCGCTTGTCTGTGCTCGCTGTCACGACCTAACTTTCTGTATCCGTGTCTATGTCTCATTGCTCAGTCTCCTTTAATTTAGAAAGTTTCTCTTCAATTGCCTTTTTAATATCAAGAGGTAGCGGCTTAGATAAACTAAATCCGATTTCTTCAAGTTTTTCAAAAATTTCTTCTAAAGATTTAGTTCCGAGATTTTTGATATTAGCAATTTTTTCTTTACCCATTAATACAAGCTCACCGATAAATCTGATTCCGGCTCTATCAAGGGCGTTGAAGCTTCTGCTTCTTAAATTCAACGTATCGATTGGCTCGAATAATACGTTATATTCTTCAGGTAATTCTACGTTTTCAACTTTTTTAGTTTCAAGTTTAAATTCTTTAGAAAATACGCTGAATTGGTTCAAATAGTTATTAATAGCGTCTTTAAACGCGTCGATAGGGTCGATTTGTCCGTCAGTTTCAACTTCGAATATCACTTTTTCGAAATTCGGGTCGTCTTCTACAAGCATATTTTCGATATTGTATACAACTTTTTTAATCGGGCTGAAATATGCGTCAAGTCCGATGAAACCTTCAGGAAGTTGGTCTCTAAAGTTCTCAACCGCTACGAATCCCATACCTTTTTTAATAATAAGAGTTAATTTAAGCTCACCCTCTTCGTTTAGAGTAGCAATATACTCATCAGGTGTAACGACATCAACGTCGTCATTGATTAAATCTTCGCCTTTAATCTCTTTTGGTCCTACGAACGTGTAATCTACAGTCACTTCGTCTTTTTCAGAATCTTTGATTTTGAATCTGATATTTTTAAGATTAATAATAAAACTCGCAACGTCTTCAAGCATACCTTTTAGGCTGTCGAATTCGTGCTTAACACCTTCAATTTTTAGCGCAACGGGAGCATATCCCGTAGTCGCAGCGATAAGTGTTCTTCTGATAGGATGGGCTACGCTAACTCCAAAACCAGCTTCAAAAGGATAAACTTCTATTCTTGCGAAGTTATCCTTTTTTTCGTATGAAAATTCACTTGGAATCAAAATTTCTGTTTTAATTTTATTCATTTTTTAGCCCCTATTATTTAGAGTATAACTCAACTACTAATCTTTCGTCTACTGGAATATTTACTTCACTTCTCTCAGGTACTCTTTGGAATACGCCAACTACTTTTTCTTTATCAACGTCAACCCACGGAGCGATACCTGTTTGTGCGCTAAGCTCAAGCGCTCTTTGAATTTGAGGGTTGTTTTTAGATTTTTCTTTAATTTCGATTCTATCACCTTCTTTTACAAGGTAAGAAGGAATATTTACTTTTTTTCCGTTAACTAAAACGTGTCCGTGTGTTACAAGTTGTCTTGCGAATCTTCTTGTTGTCGCAAATCCCATTCTGTAAACTACGTTATCAAGCCTTCTTTCAAGAAGTTTAATAAGGTTTTCCCCTGTACTTCCTTCTTGTCTGTTAGCTTCTTTAAAGAATTTTCTAAATTGTTTTTCAAGTACACCGTAATAGTATTTGATTTTTTGTTTTTCTCTTAATTGTTGTCCGTATTCAGAAATTTTCGCTCTTCTTTGTCCGTGTTGACCAGGTGCGTAAGGTCTTCTGTCAAGTGCTGATTTACCAGCTAATCTTCTTTCACCTTTAAGCTCTAAGCTAACGCCTAATCTTCTTTCAATTCTTTCAACAGGTCCTGTATATCTTGCCATCGTTACACCCTTCTTCTTTTTCTTGGTCTACATCCGTTGTGTGGTAGAGGAGTTACGTCTTTTAACCATAATACTTTAATTCCTTCGATTGCACCTACAGTTTTAACTGCAGTTTCTCTACCACCACCTGGTCCTTGTACTTTAATACCTACTTCTTTAATTCCGTATTCTTTGGCTTTTGCCATAGCGTCTTCTACCGCTTGTTGAGCTGCAAAAGGAGTTGATTTTTTGCTTCCTTTAAAACCTAATGCTCCCGCAGAGCTCCAGCAAAGTGCGTTACCCATTTCGTCAGTAACAGTAATCATAGTGTTATTGAATGTCGCAGAAATATATACTACTCCACGTCCTACTTGTTTTTTAATTTTTTTCTTTTTAGTAAGTTTTCTTTTTGCCATCATCTACCCCTTATTTCGCTTTTGCACCGACAGTTTTTCTTTTGCCTTTTCTTGTTCTGGCATTTGTTTTAGTTCTTTGACCTCTTACAGGAAGACCTTTTCTGTGTCTTAGCCCTCTATAGCATCCTAAATCCATAAGTTCTTTAATGTTAAGTTGAACGATTTTTCTTAGTTCACCCTCAACGATGTAGTTGTTTTGGATTTCTTTGTTTAGGATTGAAATTTCTTCTTCAGTAAGTTCGTAAACTCTTTTTTCAGGGTCAATTCCAGTGTCTTTTAGAATTTTTCTGCTTGTTGTAAGTCCGATTCCGTAAATATATGGAAGAGCGTACTCAATTTTTTTCTTTTTTGGTAAGTCTATACCTGCAATTCTCGCCATGTTTTATCCTTGTCTTTGTTTGTGTCTTGGATTTTCACAAATTACCCTAACAATACCTTTTCTTTTAACGATTTTGCATTTAGGGCAAATTTTCTTAACTGATGCTCTAACTTTCATAATATCTCCTTAGGTTACTTCTTGACCGCTTAAAAAAACGCCCCCATAGGTTCAAAGACCAGCCCTTGCAAGTGCCTTTTGACATTTGCAAAGCCTCTTTGCAGTTTAGGGGGACGAAATTATACCATATAATTAAAATGTGAAAAGTGAAAACGTAGTAAAAAAAGGCTCGTGACCAAAAATTTTAGTCACGATATTTCCTTTTAAGAAGGAATTTTAGTGCACTATAAACATCAAAAGCCCGATAAGTGCTATAGAAGCGGTACCGAAAGTAATTTTTTCTTTTTCACCTCTAAGTAAAGCCAATATGAAATAAACAACAAAACCTGCACTAAGCCCTAATGTTATCGAATAAGTAAGCGGCATCAATATTACCGTCAAAAAGACGCTAACACTTGTAGTAATATCGGAAAAATCTACATCTCTAAGCTCTCCGAACATCAAAACGCCCACCATTACCAAGATAGGATAAATCGCATTATCGGGTATTGCTTTATATATAGGTAAGAAAAACAGAGTCGTAATAAACAATAACCCTGTCACAACTGCCGTAAGCCCCGTTCTTCCTCCTTCTTCAACACCCGCTGCACTTTCGATAAAAGAAGTTGTAGTCGAAGTCCCCAAACTCGCACCGATTACCGTAGCGGCAGCGTCGGCTTGGAGGGTTTTTTCAAGCTCTTTCGGGTCTTTGAAAAGACCGGCTCTCATACCGATTCCGGCAAGAGTACCGATAGTATCGAAAAGGTCGGTTACCAAAAACGTAACGATTACGGGAACTAACGAAAGTTTCAAAGCATCCCAAATATCAAATTTAAAAGCGATAGGAGCAATACTTGCGGGCATAGAAATAATACCCTCGGGCAACTTTCCAAGTCCGAACACCCATGCTGTAATAGAAGTCAATGCAATCGATAAAATAAAAGCACCTTTTATTCTATACGAATAAAAAAGAGCAGCCAATATAAAACCTTCGACTCCAAGCAAAACTTCGGGATTATGAAGATTGCCAAGAGTTACGAAAGTTGCGGGGTTTGAGACTATCACACCCATTCCCTTAAGACCTATAAAGGCGATAAAAGCACCTATTCCGGCACTTATTGCTCGTCTTAAATCAATGGGAACGGATTCGAATACCCAAGCTCTAAATCTTGTCAAAGAAAGCGCTAAAAATATAAGCCCCGAAATCATTACGATTCCAAGAGCCGTTTGCCAAGGCAGATGCATTCCTTTTACAAGTCCGAACGTAAAATAAGCATTCAGTCCCATACCTACACTCATAGCAACAGGAGTATTTGACCAAAACCCGTTTAAAATCGTCGAAATAATAGTAACAACGGCTGTCGCTGTGATTAAAGCATCAAAAGGCATTCCGGTAAGACTCATAATAGAGGCGTTTACAGGTACGATATACATCATTGCAAGAAACGTAGTAAATCCGGCTCTAACTTCGGTAGAAACATTGGTGCCGTGTTCGCTTAATTTAAATATTCTCTCAAACATAACAACGCCTTTTAGGGATTTTAAACGATAATAACAAAAAAGAGTGCTAAGAAAGTGCTAAAAGAAGGCGAGAGAAAGGTTATTTGATTTCGATTTTTTTACCTTCCGGTTTTTGTTTTTTAGGAATGAAAACTTTTAATACACCGTCTTCGTATTTAGCTTCGATATTGTCTAAATCCGCATCAGCAGGTAATTTGAAAGCTCTTTCGAATCTTCCAAAAAAGCTTTCGATTCTCGTATAGTTTTCTCCCTCTTCTTTTTTTTCAAGTTTTCTCTCACCGGAAATTGTCAAAACTCCGTCGTTTACTGAGATTTCAATATTTTCTTTTTTAACGCCCGGAAGGTCGATTTCTAAATAATAACCTTTCTCATCAACTTTTTCGTTAACGGCAGGTGTAAATGTTTCTACTTTTTGAATAGGTTTGTTTGCTTGAAGTACAGCTCCGATTCTTCTTTCGATATCTTGTAATTCTCTAAACGGATCAAATACCATTGGCCACATTTTCCCCTCCTTTTGATAGATTTTTTATCTATCAAATTCTGGAGGAATTATAACAAATTTATTCAATCTTGTCAAGTATCTTTATATTAAAAGACTAAAGTTTCTGACGATGTTGTATCTAAACTTTTAGTTTTTATAAGTTTTATTCCGGCATTGTTTATTTCGTATTTGTAATATCTGTTATGTCTTACGATAGACAACGTAAAATTAAAACTTCCGTTATATGAATATAGCCCGTCCTCTACACTTAAGGAATAATCTTTCGTTTTTGAAAGAAGATTAAATACTAAATGATATTTATCAAAAGTGCCTTTTACGAAAATAGTCTGATTTTGAGCCAAATTAGCTCCGGACGTTCTTAAAATATATCTCGTATAATTGTTAGGTAAAAATTTAGCATTATTAAATAAAATATCGTAATTGCCTTTATCTCCGATAGAAATGCTTCCCGTAACCACACCTTCAATAAAAGGGGTAATATTTACATATTTAAAGAAATCGCTTGAAGGCTGATTTTTTAGTTGAATATATATCTCTTTGTTGTAATATCCCTCAAACGTATCCGATTTAAAATTTAAAATATCATCGCTTTGTGAATAATTAAAACTTATATCCGCGTGATAATGAAAAGGATATAAAGTGAGCTCTTTTAAATTTATAAATTTCATTTTTTTAATATTACCTTTTACGCTAAGCACTCCGTTTTTTGAAGTCACGAAAATATCTCCGCTTCCGGAATCGGATTTGAATTTTGATTGGAGATTATAGTTTTCCCTATCCATTATAAAAACATTACCGTTAAGCTCAATCGGAATAGTGAGATTTTTAAATTGAAGTTTTCCTTTATGAATAAATTTGGTTTTCGCCATATTATTCACAAAATCGATATCCAAATCGACATTTCCTAAAAGATAAGGAAAATTTAATTTAACCATATAAAAAAGTTTTTGAATATTAAAACCGCTACCTTTAAAATTACCTCCTAAAGAGTTTGTAAGTTTTAATAAAAACTCTCCGTAACCATCAGCTAAAATAGCGTTTCCCGAAATATTTACCGCATCTTCGTATTTAATATTACCGCTTGATAAAACACTTCCTCTAAAATCTTTGGTTACCTTTTCCAAATCAAGGAGTTTGGCTTCATACACCGCATTAAAAGGAAAAAGATTTCCGAAAATACTAACTTTATTGTTATCTTTTTCCAAATCTATGGAAAAATTGTTAAAAGAATAATTAAAACTTTTAATTTCAAAGTTTTTTAAAAAAGAAATTTTCGAAAAAATATACTCTTTTACAATCCCCGCACCCACAGGTGATTTATAAACCAAAAAGCCGCTCAATAATAAAAAAACTACAACGCCAATTATAATAACTTGTCTTTTTTTCATTTTTCAATCTTTAATGGAGTTTCAAAATAAATACTATTGCTAGGAAATGCAAAAGCACTTCCGTTTCTTTCTACGATTTCGATTATTTTCAGATTGATATCCTCTCTTATTCTCAAATAATCCTTCCAAACAGCCGTATTCGTAAAAAAGTAACAAAAAATACTCAAACTCGAATCTTCGAATTGATCAAAATAGATTAATAAACTCTCGTCTTTTGCGATATCCGGATGATTTAATAGCATATCTCTTATTTCATCGGTTATCTTTTTTATTGTTTCTATAGGCGTATTATACACAAGCCCGATTCTCATCATTATTCTTCTTTTATCGCGTCTGCTGTAATTTTCCACGGCACTATTTGCGATTGTCGCGTTCGGTAAAATAATAAGTCTTTTATCAAAAGCTCTGATTTTTGTAGTTCTCATACCGATATCTTCCACTATTCCCTCGACGTTTCCGACTTTAACCCACTCTCCGATTTTAAAAATATTGTCGGTTAAAATCGCTATTCCTCCGAAAATATTAGCAGCCGTATCTTTTGCCGCAAGCGCAAAAGCAAGACCACCAAGCCCCAATGAAGCCAAAAAACCGGTTACATTTATACCCCAATCCTGAAGTAAAGCGATTATTCCGATAGATACGATAAAAATTTTCAAAAGCTTAATAATAAACGATACGAACTCCCTTGAAGCTCTTCCGAATTTCCCAAGAGCTTTATAAATATACTCTTCGAATTCTCCTACGATATTATAAAGCGCCCAAAAAATATCGAAAATCAAAAGGCCTTTTAATATATGATTTACAATTCCATAATCGACTTCCAAAAGCAAAAAGAAAAAATAAAGTCCCGCAATAACAAAAACGAACCTCAAAGGATTTTTAATGGCTTTTAAAAATTTATCGTCAAGTTCTGTTTTTGTTTTTCTAACCAAAAAACGAAAAAATTTCAAAATATATAACGTAAAAGCTCTTCTTAAAGCCAAAAAAAGAAATAAAACTACAAAAGCCAAAATGATTTTATAAAGTGGCAGAGACAAAAATTTATAATTCAATATATTAAGTAACGACTCGAAATTATTTTGTTGCATTCGTCTCCTTCAGTAAATTTTCGTTTATCATTATATCAATTATTTTTCTAAAAGTAGGCACGGCACTTTGAGAAGCGAAATAATTAGGCCATTTGGCTTTGATATCGAAAAACGTAACGGCTATGGTATAACGGTGGTTTTTGTCGTTTGCAAATCCGATAAAAGAAGAGTTATAAATTTGCTGATATCCTTTTTTACCCATAGAAACATGAGCGGTACCCGTTTTTCCGGCCGTAAATATTCCATCTACGATAGCGGCTTTACCCGTACCTTTTAAAACCACTTTTCTTAAGATTTTAAGCATTATTTCGGCATTTTTAGCACTCATAACCCTTTTTGATTCACTAGGCATATTTGCAAGTCTAGGGGTTACTTCGATTCCGTAGTTATTAAAAGCGTTGTATGCTTTTAAAAGCTGCACGAACGTCACAAGAATTCCGTATCCGTAAGCCGTAGTTGATTTGTAAATAGGATAGTTTAAAAGTCTTCTGCTCCTAATTCTTCCTTTTACTTCATAAGGCAAATCGATACCGGTTCTGCTTGCAAAACCGAATTTTTTAAGTCCGTTAAAAAACTCATCGGGAGTTAACCTTAAAGAAAGTTCGGATAAAACGATATTACTCGAATGGACTATCGCATCCTCTGCACTTAACCACTTAAAAGGCTCGTCATCTCTAATCGGAGTTTTTCTCCACTCCGGTTTCCAGCGTCCGTTATGAGCGTTTAAAACTTCATACGGATTTACTTTGTTATTTTCCAAAAGAATGGCAAAAGTAATCGGCTTCATAACGGACCCGGGCTCAAAAACTTCTCTTACCGCACTTATTTTCATATTCGGAATATCTCTCGGAGTAATGTGAGCCGGGTCGTATCTGTTTGAGCTTGCAATGGCTAAAATTTTCCCGCTTTTAGAATCCATTACCGCCGCAAGGACTTCTTTTGCTTGAAGCTTTTGTTTTTGAAAACTCAAAAGTTTTTCTATTTTTCTTTGTAAAGCCAAATTTATATTAAGTTTGATATCTTTTCCGTTGATAGGTCTTTTTATTTTAGCGCTTTTGTCATAAATGATATTTCCGTATACGTCTCTATATCCGATTTTGTACCCGTCTTGTTTTGCGCTTAAGACGTCGTTGTAATAGAGCTCAAGCCCGTTATCCCCTCTTCTTTCGTCTTTTCTATATCTACCCAAAAACGGTTGAAGAGTATCTTTGTAAGGATAAACTCTTTTAAAATCAAGACTCTCTATTTCGTATCCAAGTCTTATTCCTGTACGTTTATCCGTTAAAAACACTCTTTTTTTATCAAGTACTTTTCTAAGATATATCAGGTTTTGTTTGGTTTTTAAATCCACCGTAGCTATTCTAATACGGCTAAGGCCGTTTTGTTTTCCGATAATAACAGCTCTTTTAAGCTCTCTTACCGGAATATCCGTGTAAATTGAAAAAAGAGTATAAAAAAGCTGTTTTTTATCAGAGTCCAAATATTTCGGATAAACATAAACTCCGTATAATTTTTCACTTTTTGCAACGGTATAATCTTTTGTTTTGATATCTCCCCTAACCGCACTTTGGGTGATTTTGATTTTAGGAGTGAAATATCCCTTTGGTTTTGCTATCGCCAAAAACACAAAAGCGGCGAAAACAACGGAGATAAAAAAGATAAAAAATAGAAATATTGCAGGAATTCTGTTATTCATTAAATTTGAGTTTTCATAAGCTCTTTATAGGCGTTAATCGCTTTATTCCTTACTTCAAGCATCATTTTCATTTTCATTTCGGCTTTTTGGATAGTAATACTCGCTCTTGCCAAATCTTCGACTTGACCTGTTGCGATATCGGCTTGTGCTTTTTCCGACTCTTCAAGTAATTTATTAGTAGAATCTATCTCGTTTTTTAGCATTTTTTCAAAATCTAAAGAGTCGCCTTTTTTATTCGTCTTAGAAATATTTTGTAAGTTATTTAAATTATCAACTTTATTAATAAAAGCCATTTTCTATCCTTATGCCTGAAGTATGTCTATTGCGTTTTGCGCCATCGATTTTGCACTCTGAAATGCCGCTACGTTTGCTTGATATGCACGTGTCGCTTCTATTAAATCGGCCATTTCCACCACCGGATTAATATTCGGATACGCTACATATCCGTTTGCATCCGCATCAGGATTGCTCGGATCGTATTTCAAAATCGGTTTGCTATCATCTCTAACGACTTTATCCACCACTACCGTCTCAATAGGCGGTTTTGCCACTGCGTAATCTTCACCCTCTTCATCAAGAGGATTTTCGTATTTGTGAAATCTTGCGTTTTGTTCTATTTCGTTATTCAATTGTTGCTCAAAAGGCACGGCTTTAAAAATAACCTCTTTTCTTCTATACGGTCCACCCTCCGGCGTTCTTGTCGTATTGGCATTTGCAATATTTTCGGAAATAATGTTGATTCTGAACCTTTGAGCCGAAAGTCCGTATCCAGAAATATCGAAACTATTTAAAAATCCCATTTTTTAACCTTATAGGTTTCTTGTAGAATCGATAACCGCTTTGAAAAGCTCTATATCTTTTCTAAGAGCGGCAATCGAAGCGTTATAGGCCATATTGTTTTTAGCCATTTCGCTCATTTCTACGTCGATATCAACACTATTTCCGTCGTTTCTTGCTAAATGCCCGTCTCTAAAGAAAACTATCGGTTTTGCGGAGTCGCTTAAACTTTTTGGTTCCAAATGGCGAGGATTCGTTACGGCTAATTGTAACGTTTTATCTTTAATTCCGAATTTTTGATTAACTTCTTTTTCGAGCGCCTCTTCAAATCTGATGTCTTTTGGACGATAATAAGGCGTATCAGCGTTTGCTATATTGCTTGCTATCATATCTTGTCTGATTTTTCGATAGTAAAGAGATTTTTCTAAAATATCAAAACTTTTGCTGATTTCAAATGCCATTTTCAAGCCTTTTTACGATAGCAAGCAAAAAACATTCCCAAAACTATTATGCTAAAATTTTATCAATATTATATCCAAAGGTTATTAATTTGCAAAAAGTAGACCATAAAATTTTTATAATCGTAGCCGTTTTAATGCTTGCAGGTGCGGTGTTTTCCTTTACGCTGCCGGTGTTTTTGGAAATGAGAAGACATCTAAGCGAATACCATTTTTTAGGAAGATACATTTTATTCGGAAGTGTCGGATTTTTAATAATGATTCTCCTTGCAAACCTAAACCCTGATAAGTGGTTTAACAAAATAGGATGGATAATATTCGTCATATCGGGAATTTTGGTTTTAGTACTTCCTTTTTTACCAGAAAGTATAGCTCCTATCATTAACGGAGCGAAAAGATGGATAAAAATAGGACCTTTTAAATTTTCTCCGGTTGAATTTTTTAAAATCGGGGTTATTTTCTTTTTATCATGGTCTTTCACCAGAAAAATCCAAAAAACAAGAAACCTAAAAGAAGATATCAAGCAGTTTTTGCCTCATTTGATTTTCTTAGGCCTTTTTTGGATTTTGATAGTTTTTATGCTTTCGGATTTAGGGCAAGTTTTCGTAATGATAAGTCTTTTTATTTTAATGCTTTTGGCTGCGGGAGGTAAGCTTAAAACATTCGGGGTTATGGTGCTTGCCGCAGTTTCTATAATTGTCCCGGCAATTCTTTTTGCGCCGTATAGATTCAAACGTATAAAAGACTGGCTATATACGGCAAGTTCGAACTTTTTGCCTCAGCCTATAGTTGACGGCTCAAGCGCAAACTACGGACAGGTGATTCAATCGATGAACGCGATTCATCACGGCGGTATATTCGGCACTGGCCTTGGTAACGGAATATTCAAGTTAGGATTTTTAAGCGACGTGCATACGGATTTCGTACTTGCCGGAATTGCCGAAGAAACGGGAATTATCGGTATAGGACTTATTACGTTTTTAATCGGGTATCTGATTTATAGAATTTTCAAAATCGCTTTTAGAAG
Organism: Caminibacter pacificus; assembly: GCF_003752135.1. Taxonomy (NCBI): domain Bacteria; kingdom Pseudomonadati; phylum Campylobacterota; class Epsilonproteobacteria; order Nautiliales; family Nautiliaceae; genus Caminibacter; species Caminibacter pacificus. Next base: position 80,035 of record NZ_RJVK01000004.1, on the reverse strand, counting down.
CGAAAAAAAAGAGTATCAACTTTTTGCTCTTGGAGTCGGCAGTTTGATAGCTATTCAATTTATTATAAACGGCCTTGGGGTTACCTCTTTGATTCCTATCAAAGGTTTGACCGTGCCGTTTTTAAGCTACGGAGGTAGTTCTCTTATGGCGCTTTGTACCGCAATAGGTATGGTTTTGATGATAAGCAAAAGAGCGAAATATATAAAGGAGTAGAGTGAATATTTTAATCACCGGAGGCGGCACGGGAGGACATCTGAAAATCGCAAAAGTAATAAAAGAAGAACTCAACAAAAAAGGGATAAAACCGATTTATGTCGGCTCGACAAAAGGTGCGGACAAAGAGTGGTTCGCTCAAGACGAGGGCTTTAGTGAAAAATATTTTTTAGATTCAAGCGGTGTAGTTAATAAAAAAGGACTCGGAAAAATAAACTCCCTATCAAACATAATAAAACTATCTTTCGAAGCTAAAAAAATAATAAAAAAACACAACGTAAAAGCGGTATTTAGCGTAGGCGGATATAGCGCGGCACCTGCGAGTTTTGGAGCTATTTTTTCAAACACACCGCTTTTTATCCACGAACAAAACGCCCACATAGGCTCGCTTAATAAAATCTTAAAACCTTTTTCAAAAAAGTTTTTCAATACTTTCCTCTACAATGACCCGTACCCTGTTGAAGATAAGTTTTTTGAAAGAGCAAGAATCAGAAAAGAGCTAAAAACCATAATTTTTTTAGGAGGAAGCCAAGGAGCCGTAGCAATCAACGATTTTGCCATACGAATAGCTCCCCTATTAAAGCAAAAAAATATAAAAATCATCCACCAAAGCGGAAAAAGAGACTTTGAGAGAGTAAAAAATTTCTATGAAAAAAACTCAATTGAAGCAGATGTTTTTGATTTTGATAAAAACCTCATCGAAAAAATAGAAAAAGCCGATTTTGCAATAAGCCGTGCGGGCGCTTCGACTCTTTTCGAGCTTGCGGCAAACCAAATCCCCACTCTTTTCGTACCTTATCCATACGCCGCAGGAGACCACCAATACCACAACGCAAAATTTCTTGCGGATAAAAACGCCGCTTTGGTAATCAGACAAAACGAACTAAAAATTGAGATTTTAGATAAAATTTTGAACTTAAACCTTGAAGAGATGTCAAAAAATCTAAAAAACGTCAATAAAAAAGAGGGAGCGAAATATATCGCGGATAGGATTTTGATATAATTTTAAAAAAAAAAGAGGAGATATATGCCTAAGAATATTGCAGTTATTTTAGCCGGTGGTGTTGGAAGTAGATTTGGTGGTAATATACCTAAACAATTTACAAAGCTTGCAGGAAAAACTATAATAGAGCATACCATAGATGTATTTGAAAAAAATGATAATATTGACGAAATATGTATTGTAATTCATCCAGAATGGAAACATAAAATAGAAGAAATCGTTTTAAACAATAATTTTAAAAAAGTTTCAAAAATTTTAAATGGCGGTAAAGAAAGAAAAGATTCCTCATTAGCAGCTATTAAAGCTTATGAAAACGAGAGAGATATAAATTTGCTATTTCATGATGCAGTAAGACCATTTTTAGACCAAAATATAATTGATGAATGTATTGAAAATCTTAATATTTACAATGCTATAGACGTAGCAATTCCAGCTACAGACACTATAATAGAAGTTGAAAACAATTATATAAAAAAAATTCCTCCTCGCTCAGCTATGATGCAAGGCCAAACACCCCAAGCTTTTAAACTTAAAACAATCAAAAAAGCTTATGAATTAGCACAGCAAGACAACAATTTTAAACCTACTGATGATTGTGGTATAGTAAAAAAATATTTGCCAGAAGAACCTATTTATGTTGTAAAAGGTCATGTTAAAAATATAAAAATCACCCATCCGCAAGATATTTATATAGCAGATAAATTATTTCAACTTAAAACGATAAAAATAAAACATAAGTTTTCTGATGAAGAATATATTAAAAACTTGCAAAATAAAGTAATGGTAATTTTTGGAGGTTCATATGGAATTGGAAAAGAAATAAAAGAAATTGCTAAAAAATATGGAACAAAAATTTATTCTTTCTCTAGAACAGAAACTAATACAGATGTATCGAAATTAGAAGATGTTATATATGCTTTAAGTTCAACATATGAAAAGACTAAAAGAATTGATTATATAATTAATACAGCGTCGATTTTAATCAAAAAACCTTTAACTCAAACATCATATGAAGAAATCCAAAAAATAACTTCAATAAACTACTTAGGAGCAGTTTATATAGCAAAAGAATCATATAAATTTTTAGAAAAAACTCAAGGACACTTAATAAACTTTACATCCAGCTCATATACAAGAGGAAGAGCTTTTTATTCTTTGTATAGTTCTACTAAATCTGCGATAGTTAACTTAACTCAAGCTTTAGCTGAAGAATGGCAAAACAAAAATATTAAAGTTAATTGTATAAATCCTGAAAGAACATTAACTCCAATGAGAGTTAAAAATTTTGGACAAGAAGATCCTAATACCCTACTTAACCCAATTGATGTAGCATACACTACTATTAATACTTTACTTTTTAACTTCACAGGACAAATAATTGATATTAAAGTTCAGGATAATGTTTAGGAAAACTCTTAAAAAATATAAATTCAATAAAAATTCTAAAATTATTATACATATTGGTGAAAATACAGATGTATCAGCATATATTAATATGTGGTATAACTCTTTTAAAGAAAGTGAAGTTTCATTTTCAATATTAACTAGACATAAAAAAGTTTATGATCTAATAAAAACACGATTTAAAAACGAATCTATAATATATGCAAAAAACCCAACAGATATAAACAATATTTTCAAAGCTTTACCTTTAAAAGCAATTTTTTATTTATCAAATACTGGTAACAATATGCATACACTAAAATATAATAATTTAAAACATGTTTTTATTGGTCATGGAGATAGCGACAAAACCGCGAGCGCTCACAAGTTTTTTCGTATTTATGATGAAAATTGGGTTGCAGGAGAAGCACACATTGATAGATTTAGAAATGCAGGATTTAATTATCAAGGTTTAGTGCACAAAAAAGTAGGTCGTCCTACTTTAAAAGAAAACTTAAAATTAAGTTCAATTCAGTGGAAAAAAAGATTTCCTAAATTAAACATTGCATACTTATCAACATGGGAAGGAGTATTCAAAGAACAAGATTATTCATCAATATATATTATTAAAGATATATTTAAATATTTAAACCAATATGACTTTATAGAAAAACTCCACATTAAATACCATCCCAGACTTGGTTCTACACAGAAAGAAATTGAAAATATTAAACAAGATATTTCAAACTTAAGTACTAAATATAAAAAAGAAATTTTCGAAGCAATTTATCCTGTAAATGAAATCATAAAACAATCAAATCTATTTATTACAGATATTTCAGCGGTAATAACTGAATGTTTAAGTGTAAATTCTCCTATTTTTGTTTATTATCCAAAAAATAAAAATATTAAATTATCTAAAACTAAATATTCATTATCAGATTATACATATACATTTTCTAATTTAAAAGAATTTAAAAAAAAATTTGAAGAAGTAATTTTAAATAATAACGATTTTTTAGCAAATAATAGAGAGAAGGCAATTGACTACTTCTTAAGTAAAGATTTGACATTAAATAATGTGTTTATTAAAGAAATAAGAAAGATAGCAAAATGATTACATTTTATTATGCCGATAAAAATTTAAATAATTTTTTAAAATGGGCAAATATTTTTGAAAAATTAAATCTTAAAACATTATATTTAATAAGAAACAAAACATTGTTTTGTAAATTAATTGAAAAAAATTTAAATATTATATATGCAAAATCTCCTCAAGATGTAGAAGACATTGTAAATAAAAAAAATTTATCTACTATTTTTTTCTCTACACACTCTTCTAAAAATATTCATATATTAAGATTCAATAACTTAAAACATATATATATTGGGAACAAATCAAATGAATTTATAAAATATAATAAATCCTTCAGAGCATATGATGAAATTTGGGTCCCTAATGAAGCTTCAATAGATTACATTTATAAAACTTTTGAAAAAAGACACCTAATAATAAAAAATATTGGAACAATAATTGAAAATCATAACATCTCTATTCTTGAAAACATAAGGACATTTAATAGTTTAAATTTAATAAAATTTAAATTAGATAAAAATATTATAATATCTTATAAAGATTATCTAATTGTTCATAGAAAAAATTTTTCTCCAAAATTATTCTCTACAAATAAAAAAATTGTAATATATAACCCTAACAATATAAGCTTATATTCAACCAAATTCATTAAACAAATTCAAAGTTTAAATGAAATAAAAAGTTTAAATTTTAATATCAATACAATACAAGCCAAAGAATATTATTTAGGAAATTTCAAACTCAATAACTTTAAAAAAGAAGTATTAGATGTATTATCTATTTAGAATATTTTATGCATTAGCTTCCTTAAAAATTTTAAGCAAAATATGGTGGTTAATATATTACCTTGATTTTTTCAGAAAAAAAACAGTTTTAAAAAATCTTAATATTGCATTTCCTCATAAATCAAAACCTGAAAAAATAAAAATTGCAAAAAATACCTATAAGAATTTTTTAACTTTTTTTGAAGACACAATTGAGTTTAAAAAACATCCTGAAAAACTGAATGAAATAGAAATAATTGGAGAAGAATATATTATAACAGCTCTTAAATCTAATAAACCTGTTATTTTAGTAACTGCTCATTTTGGAAATTGGGAAATTAGCCCCAAAGTTATTGTAAAAAGATATAAAAAACCAATGGCTGTCGTTATGAGAGAAATAGAAGACCCTAAAATTAATAATTTCTTTAAAAAAATTAGAGGCAATGAAAATATAAAGCTTATAAATAAAAAAAGAAGCTCACGTGAAATAGTAAAATCACTTCTTCACGAAAAAAGAATTTTAGGAGTACTTATAGATCAACGTTCAAATGCTTCAACAGCACTTAAAGTTAAATTTTTTATTCCAAATACCCCTTTTAATCCAGCTGTTAGTAAACTTTCAAAAAGTTTAAAAGCAATCGTAGTCCCTGGTTTTAGTTATAAAAAAGAAGGTAAATACGTAATAGAATTCAAACCTTCAAGAATATTTACAAAAAATGACTCAATTCAAGACTTCACTCAATGGCAAGCTGATATAATTGAAGAAATGATCAAAAAATATCCTGATCAATATTATTGGTTTCACAATAGATGGAAAAATATTAATAAAGGTTAAATTTTTTAAAAAAATCAATTATCGTAGTATCTTCTTTTAGGATATTCATTTTTTTTAGACATTCCACTTCACTCAAGCTTAAAAACATTGATTCATAAAGTTCTTTTAACTTTCCAGCCTCATATGCTTTCATATATTTTTTATATTGGGCACCAGATTTACCCCCATTTTTTAATACATTTATTCTATTTTTTACATTATTTTCAAAATATTTCCATCCTCTCATCGGATAATGATAAATTAATAAATCTTTTAATTCCTTTTTTTTCCAAAATGCTATATGTTCCGCACTATGATTCCCTGTATTAGTCTTAAAATATCCATGAGGATTCACAATAACCTTTCTTCCAATTTTTCCTAATAAAAAATTATTTTTAAAATTTTCTTCTCTGCAAATAGGATTAGCCACTCTATATTTAGCTTCTTTCCAATTCTTAAGCCCATGATACATCACCATATTATTTCTTCTTACAAAAAGCACTCCCCCTTTAAAATTCAATATATCTTTTAAACTCTTATTTTTATCAATAGGCACCCAAAATTCATCAACATCACTATTAATAACCCAATCTGGGTTATATTTTCTTTTTGCAAGCTTTATAGCTTTTGTCATAAATTTTGCTTGTTGCAATATACCTGGTTGATGCAATAATTCAATTGAAATATCTTTTTGCAATTCTTTTATTATATCAATAGTATTATCGGTTGAACCATTATCTACTATTACAAAATTATCCACGCCTAAATTATGATGAAAAATTATACTCTCCCTTATTTTTTCTTCTTCATCTTTAACAACCATCACAAAACAAATTTTTACAGGAGTTTTTATTTTATGAAAAAAATAATCAATCATTATTTACCTTTTAATTTTTTTACTTCATTATATACATAATTAGAAAAATTTTTATCATACTTATGAAAAAGTCTTTTTTGTGGATATTCAATCTTTTTACCAATATCATTTTTTATGTATGTAAGCATTTCATTTACGTTTTTTGCAAAGCTACCCGGGAATGTAGAATCAAAATCATATAAAAAGCCTCTTTCATTCTTCATAAAATGTTCAAAATCTTTCGCAAAACCTACAATTGGTCTATTTAAAAGTAAATAATCTATCCAAATACTAGAAAAATCGCTTATAAGTAAGTCAGTATATTTTAAAATCGTATTAGTTTCAAAAAAATCTTTATGGTTTAATAAAACAATATTATCAAATTTTTTTACGATTTCATTAAAAGAATGCTGTTCGTAATAATGACTCCTAACAGCAAATACGATCTCATTTGCTTTGGCAAAAGAATCAATTTTTCTCCACTCCTCTTCATAAATCTGCTCAAGAGGATCATTTATTTTCTCCCTTAATGTTGGGGCATAAAGAACAAGTTTTTTGTTTTGTTTAATCTTTTTTAATCTTTTTTCCATATCTTTTGTAATCTCATAACTTTTAAATAAAAATTCATACCTTGGAAGCCCAGTAACTTTTACTTTTTCTTCATCAATTCCAAAAACTTCAGCCATAACTTCCTTATCTTTATCTGATGATGATATAACCATATCTATTAATGCATTTTCTTTAATGATTTTCTCCCTTTTTTTAGCTGTTATTCCCGGAATTAATAATCCTATTTTTTTAAAAGGTACACCATGCCAAAGATTTATGATATATCGATCTTTATTATCTGTAATATACGCATCATATGGGGAATGTGAAACAAATACGTACTTTGATGTAGCCACATCTTTTAAATTAAAAGAATTTTCATAAACTTTCACCCCTTGTTTTATTAAAAAATTTTTTACTTGCATGGCACATTTTCCATGTTTAAAAACAATTAATTCTTTATTCTTATCCAACATAAAAATTAAAAATGCAAGTAAGTTTCCACTAAGATAAGTTCTTTTTTTTACGACAAATAAAAATTTATTCTCATCTTTTTTTAAAAAATTAAAAAAAGAAAAAATTTTTTTATGTAATAATCCCATTATTATTCCCTACAAAGTTTTTGTTTTATTTGAGTTGTTGAAATTCCATGAGTTCTAGGAAGATATATAACTTCACAATAATCTTTTAAAAAATCAAATTTACCTTTCCAATCATCTCCAATAGCAAAAATATCAACATTATATTTTTTTATATCTTCTATTTTTTGCTCCCATGAAACCTCAGGAATAACTAAATCAACTCCTTTAATATTTGCAACTATTTCAGCACGTTCTTCATATGGAATAATTGTTTTTTTACCTTTTATCTCATTAAATTCATCAGTTGAAACAGCAACAATTAATCTATCTCCTATATTCCTTAACCTTTCAATTAATTTCAAATGCCCTATGTGAAATAAATCAAAAGTTCCATATGTAATCACCGTTTTCATACTTTTCCTTTTAATAAAAATAATTTTTCTAAAAAATATTTAGTTGCTTCTTGATTAGAATAATCAAAACATCCTAAATAATACTCTTTTAGATATCTATTAGGTTTCATATTAAAATCAACTTTACTATTTAACTCATTTAACCTATTCAAAACAACAGATTTTTCCATTAAAATATTAGAACTTTTATTGCCAAAATTAGTAATTATATAAGGTTTCTCAAAACTTAAATAATCGATAATAATTGAAGAATTATCAAAAATCGCAAAATCTATCAACGGAAAAACATCTAAAACATTTTTATCATGTACATATGAATATTTGTAGTCTTTTAAAAATTTCATAATATCCTTTTGTATTTTTTTATATTTTTTATTTCTACTTCCAATAAGTGGATGTGGTTTATATATTATAAAATATTTTTTATTAATAAAAAATTTCAAAATTTCTTTTCCATATTCTAAAGATGAATAATTCATAAATTCTAAACTTCCCTCCCAAGTAGGCGCATAAAGCACAACTTTTTTATTATTAAGATTCTCAATTTTTATAGGTTTAATAAAATCCAATACTGGTCTTCCAATTTCAATATATTTATGTTTATTATAAGAATAATTTAAAAAATTTTTTTTAAAACGATCAATAGAAGCTTTTCCTGAAACAAAAACATAATCATATGCATTTATTTGATTAGAAATCGAAGAGTCTTTTTCGCTTTCTCCATGTCCAATATGAATATGAAAAGCTTTATTATGTATTAAAGATAAAAAATTTTTTATATTATTATTTAAATATAAAATGATTTTTAAACTCTTAGAAGCATTATAAGCTTTTATTAATTCTTCTTTATCTTTAATAAAATATTTTGTAAAACTATGAAAAAGGTTATTTTTTTTCACATACTTATACGTCCTATCATTTGAAAAAACAATACCTATTTTAATGTATTGGTTTATATATTCAAAAACCCTTTCCCATTGATATAATTGATATAATTGTTTTTTATTTCCAGCAAAATAAATTATAATTTCATTATTAATATTTAAACTTTTTTTATTTTTAAATAACAAAGTTTGCCTTTATAAAGGATATTTATGCTTAATTTTTTAAAAAAATATTTACCATTTTATAAAAAACACAAATTTAAAATTATTATTGCAATCTTAGGTATGATAATAGCTTCTGCTTCAACTGCAGCAATTGCTTATCTAGTAAAACCAGTACTAGACGAAATATTTATCAAGAAAAATGAACATATGTTAATGATTCTTCCTATCGGTATTATTTTATCATATTTTTTAAAAGGTCTAGGCAACTATTTAAGTACATATTATATTGGATATGTAGGAAGAGATATTGTAAAAGAAATAAGAGAACAATTTCTAGCAAAACTTTTCACTATGGATTTAGACTTTTTCAGAAAGAATCATTCAGGAACACTTATAAGTAGAACAATAAATGATATTGATAAAATACTTTCAGCAGTAAGCACTCAAATGGCCAATCTTATAAAAAATTTTTTAAGTATAATCTTTTTAAGTGCAGTTGTTATTTACCAAAATCCTCGTCTTGCTGCTTTCTTATTAATCGTTGTACCCCTAATAGTAATTCCTGTTCAGAAAATTTCAAAAAAAGTAAAAAAAATTGCAAAAGAATCTCAAAAAAAAACTGCAACACTCACAAGACATTTAAGTGAAATATTCAAAAATATCGAAACTATAAAAGCTTATAATGCAGATACTTATGAACTTAATATTTTTAAAACAAGAAATGATGAATTTTTAAAAATAGATTTACATACTGTCAAAACAAAAGCTATGCTTATACCTATATTAGAAACCACAAGTGCTCTAATGGCAGCAATTATAATATATGTAGGGGGAAAAGAAGTAATACACGGTGAAATGACTACCGGAGCATTTTTTTCATTTTTAACCGCACTGTTTATGTTAACAGATCCAATAAGAAGACTTTCTACCACTCTTTCAAATATTCAAATTGCTATTGCAGCACAGGAAAGAATTGAAAAAATCATGAAACAAAAACCCAAAATAATAAGCGGTAAATTAAGTCTTAAAAAAATAGATACAATAGAATTTAAAGAAGTTTTTCTTAAATATGGTAAAAAAACGGCTCTTAAAAATATAAACTATAAAGCCCAAAGGCCTAAAATTGTAGGACTTGTGGGAGATAGCGGAGGAGGTAAAAGTTCTTTTGTGAGTCTTATTTTAAGATTTTATGATGTAAATAAAGGAAAACTATTAATTAATAATAAAGATATAAAAGATTACAAAATTAAAGATTTAAGAGAAAAAATTGCATATATTCCACAAAATGTTCATATCTTTAATAATACAATAGCTCATAATATCGCATACGGAAAAGAGATAGACGAAGAAAAAATAAAAGAAGCGCTAAAAAAAGCTAACCTCCTTGAATTCGTAGAATCCCTGCCGGACGGTATTTACACAAAACTTCAGGAAAACGGAAGTAATCTCAGCGGAGGGCAAAGACAGAGAATTGCAATAGCCAGAGCCTTATACACAAACCCGGATGTTTTAATTCTTGATGAAGCTACAAGCGCGCTTGATAATAAAAGCGAGGCGGTTATTATGAAAACAATTGAAAACCTGAGAGACAAACTGATTTTCATAGTAGCGCACAGACTTTCAACCGTGGAAAACGCCGATGAAATACTCGTCTTTAAAGAAGGCGAAATCGTATGCCGCGGCAAAAAAGAGGAGCTTTTAGATTCGTGCGAAGAATTTAAAAGGCTTTATAATAAAAATGTATGAGATTATTTTCATAGCCCACAACACTCATCAGGAAAAATACTTCAAAACATTAAGCGAAAACCTTCCTTTTTCCTCAAAAGTAATAAGGGCCAAGTTTTCGCTTTGCAACGCCCCCAAAATTGACCTCAGCAAAAAGTTTGAAGAATTAAACAACAAATATTCAGGTCGAAGGCTTAAGCTTTACAAAAAATACCTCCAAATAGAAAGCCGACTGATTTACTGCGAATATAAAAAAATAATCAAAAAATATAACCCCAAACTCATAGGAATCTGGAACGGAATAAAATATCCTCAGTTTATTATCAATGAATTTAACACAAAAAAAATCTATTTTGAAAACGGCTTTTTGCCAAATACCACACAAGCGGATTGCAAAGGAGTAAATGCTCTAAATTCGGTACCAAGAGATAAAAAATTTTATCAAAACTTAGAATATTACAAAAAGCCTCTGCCAAAAGAGCTAATTCCTCGCACACCCGTTAAAAAGCTTGAAGGAAATGAGCTTGATTTAAACAGAAAATACGTTTTTATTCCTCTTCAGGTAAATTATGATTCTCAAATTATCTATTTTTCTCCTTGGATAAAATCGATGCAGCAGTTTTTTGAAGTTATCAATTCAATTGCCGATAAGTTCGATTTTGATTTTATATTCAAAGCACACCCTAGCGATAGAGTAACAAATTACGAAAATTTAATAAAAAAAGCCAAAAAAAACGTTCATTTCGCCACAAACCCCACAAGCGAGCTTATTAAAAATGCAAAAGCTGTTATCACTATCAATTCAAGTGTTGGAATTGAAAGTCTGCTTTTTAATAAAAAAGTGATAACTCTTGGAGAAGCTTTTTATAATATCGAAGGAATAGTAAAACACGCCGATAATATTCAAGAGCTGACAAATATATTAAATAGTCTTGATTCATGGAAAATTGATGAAAAACTTATTAAAAATTTTCTCGGATATCTTTATTACGAATATCTGATACCAAGCTCATGGAAAAATCCGGACATTAAACACTTTGAAAAACTAAAAGATAGGATATCTCAATGCTTACGATGACGATTTTAGTAAAAAACGAAATAGACATAATAGAAAAAAATATCCGCTTTCACGCAAAAAAAGGCGTCGATAGTTTCGTGGTAATGGATAATAATTCCACCGACGGGACAAGAGAATTATTGGAAGAGCTAAAAAAAGAATTCGAAATCACTATAATTGATGAAAAAGGGACTTACAATCAAGCCAAATGGATGACAAAACTAACTCATATCGCAAGAAAAAAATATAATCCATCTTGGCTTATTCCAAACGACGCGGATGAGTTTTGGTATGCCGAAACAAACCTGAAAGAAGCCCTTAAAAACCAAAAAAAGGCTGTTTTAACGGTTGATAGATTTAATTTTTTGCTTTATGAAGGGCTAAATAATTGGTGGGAGAGTGAGATTAGAGTCGAAAATCCTATTTTTTATAGAAAAAACACTCAACTTAGCAGCGAAAACATCTCGATAATCCTTACCAAAATATCTCCTAAAGTCATTATAAAGCCAAAAGGACTTTTATGGATTAGAGGCGGAAATCATAAGGCGCTTCATCTGCTTGATTTTAGGGATTATTTCAGACATTATGATAAAATAAAAAGATTTGAAAAAATAAGAGTTTTTCACTACCCTATAAGAAGTTACGAGCAATTCAAAAAAAATATAGAAAATAGAAAAAAGCTTCTTGAAAAAGGGGCTAAAATGGGCCCTCATTACAAAAGATGGGTGAAATTACTGAGTGTTGGAAAACTTGAAGAAGAATTTTATAATAACTTGGTTTTCAAACAAAACGAAATAAACGTACTGAAAAAATACGGAATCTTAACGAATGAAAAGGCAATGAATGTTTTACAGCACATCAATCAGACTCATAAATAGACGCGCAAAAAACTACAAAAAATATCAACCTGTCGTTTATGTACCGCCTTTTTTTAAACATATCGTACCTGCTTTTGATAAAAACGCCGTTTTTTTAGGCTGGGGGTACAAAAAAAGCGGTCTTGAAGCCATGGAAATGCCAAAATGGCTTTTATTGGAAGACGGATTCATACGCTCCGTGGGCCTTGGGGTTGAAGGGTATCCCGCTTTTTCCGTGGTGGAGGATGATGCCGGAATGCATTATGACGCCAGCAAAGAAACAAGAATTGAGAGAATTTTAAAAACTTATGATTTTAAAAACAACGAAAAGCTTCTCCAAACCGCCCGTGATGCAATAGAACTTATTAAAAAATATAAAATTTCAAAATATAACCTTTCTCCTTTAATTTTACCTGAGAAGGTAAAAAAATCCAAAAAGAAAAAAGTGCTAATAATCGCCCAAACAGCAGGGGATAATTCCCTTGTATATGGTAGAGCTTACGAATTTGAACCAAAAGATATAATATTAAGCGCTCTTGAAGAAAATGAAGGTGCGGACGTGTTTGTAAAAGTCCACCCGGACGTACTAACCGGCAAAAGACAAAGCTCGATAGATATAGACCTTGCAAAAAAATATTGCAAAGTTATAACTGAAAACACAAACCCCGTAATGCTACTAGAAGAATTTGACAAAGTCTATACCCAAACATCCCAAATGGGCTTTGAAGCGGCGTTTTTGGGAAAAGAAGTGGTGACTTTCGGTATGCCTTTTTACGCCGGCTGGGGAATTACGCAAGATAAACTGACAAATGAAAGAAGACAAAGAAAACTCACTCCTCTTGAAGTGTTTGCAGCAGCATATATTCTTTATAGCAATTATTATAATCCATATGAAAAAAGAGAATGCGAAATAATCGAAACTATAGAAGAAATCAAACATCAAAGGGATAAACTACTTAAGGAATAGTTTTTGCTTTTTTTATGAAAAAGGGGTATTTTAAATGTTCGACGGCAAAAATATTTTAATCACGGGCGGAACTGGGAGTTTCGGTAAAAAATATACCGAAATTTTGCTAAAAAACTACAAACCCAACAAAATCATCATCTACAGCAGAGACGAACTTAAACAATTCGAAATGGCGCAAAAATTCAACGATAAATGTATGAGGTATTTTATCGGGGATGTTAGGGATAAAGAAAGACTCAAAAAAGCCATGGAAGATGTGGATATAGTAATCCACGCAGCAGCACTAAAACAAGTCCCGGCGGCGGAATACAACCCTATGGAAGCGGTAAAAACAAACATAAACGGAGCCGAAAATGTAATTGACGCGGCGATAGCGAACGAAGTCGAAAAAGTAATAGCTCTAAGTACCGATAAAGCGGCGGCTCCTATTAACCTCTACGGAGCTACGAAACTCGCAAGCGATAAGCTTTTTATTGCGGCGAATAACTTGGTAGGAAAAAGAAAAACGAGATTTTCAGTAGTTAGATACGGAAACGTAATCGGAAGCCGCGGAAGCGTTGTGCCGTTTTTTATGAAGCTGATAAAAGCCGGGGAAAAAGTATTGCCTATTACTCATCCGGAAATGACGAGATTTTTGATAACTCTCGAACAAGGAGTTAATTTCGTACTTAAAAATTTTGAGAGAATGCAAGGTGGAGAAATATTCGTCCCGAAAATCCCTTCTATGAAGATAGTCGATTTGGCAAAAGCCCTGTGTCCTGAGTGCGAGCTAAAAATCGTAGGAATAAGACCGGGAGAAAAACTTCACGAAGTTATGATTACAAGAGACGACAGATGCGTAGAATTCGACGACCATTACGTAATCGTACCGACTATCAATTTCAACTTCCGCGCAGACTACACCAAAAACAACTTAGGAGAAGTCGGGAAAGAAAAAGATATCGGATTTGAATATAGCTCGGGAACAAACGATTGGTGGCTAACAAAAGAAGAATTTTTAGAACTTGCAAAAGAGTTTTTATAATGGATAGTGGAAAATGGAAAATAAAAAAATAAATAAATTTATCCCATACGGCAGACAATATATCGATCAAAACGATAAAAATGCCGTTTTGGAAGTACTTGATAGCGATTTTTTAACTACGGGTCCAAAAGTCAGGGAATTTGAAAAGGCCCTTTGCGAATATACGGGTGCAAAATATGCCGTAGTTGTCAGTAACGGCACGGCTGCACTTCATATCGCTTCTCTTATTCTTTTAAATCCCGGGGATTTGGTAATTACAACTCCCAACTCATTTCTTGCAACATCAAATTCAATCCTTTACGCAGGTGCAAAACCGATATTTGTCGATATAAATCAAGACGGAAATATAAATCTTGATGAAGCAATAAAACTACTCGAAAAAAATCCTAAAATAAAAGCCGTATATCCGGTACATTTTAGCGGCAATCCGGTCGATATGGAAAAACTTAAATTCATAAGAGAAAATTTCAACGTAAAAATCTTAGAAGACGCCGCGCATGCAATAGGTGCCGTGTATGACGAAGGGAAAATCGGCAACTGCAAATACAGCGATATTACGATATTCTCTTTTCATCCGGTAAAACATATCACAACGGCCGAGGGCGGAGCTATTTTGACAAATGACGAAGAAATTTACAAAAAAGCCCAAATTTTAAGAAACCACGGAATGGTAAAAGAAAACTTCATCAATAAAGATATGGCTTATGACAAAAAAGGCAATGTCAATCCATGGTATTATGAAATGCAAATGCTGGGCTACAACTACAGAATAACCGATATCCAATGTGCTCTTGGAATTTCTCAGCTAAAAAAGCTCGATAGTTTCATCCAAAAAAGACACGAAATAGCAAAAAAATACGACAAAGCCTTTGAAAATTCGAAAATAAAACCTCTCTATACTTTTAATAAAAACAGCGCTTATCACTTATACGTAGTAAGAGTCGATTTTAGCAAACTAAACATCACAAAAGCTGAGCTTTTTTATAAAATGAGAGAAGCGCAAATCGGTCTTCAGCTGCATTACATTCCGATAAACAAACAGCCTTACTATCAAAACTTAGGCTATGGAAATGAGAATCTGCCGAATATGTATAAATATTATGAAGAAGCTTTTTCGCTGCCGATGTATCCGGCTTTGAATGAAAAAGAACAAGAATACGTCATAGAAAAGCTTTTTGATATAATAAAATAAAAAGGCTTTTGATGAATAAAGAAATCATTGAAAAATTAAGAGAATTAAAGCCTGTTTTAAAGGAAAAATTCGGTATTGAGGAATTTGCGGTATTCGGCAGTATGGCAAGGGATGACTATAAAGAAAGCAGCGATATAGATATTGCAATTATAAAAGCAAGAAAAAAAGACTATTTCAAAATGATCGATACAAAATATTTCTTAGAAGAAAAATTGAATAAAAAAATCGATATGGGCTATTACGACTCCATACGACCTATTATTCGTAAAAGAATTGAAAAGGATTTGATTTATGTCTGAAATAGATAGAATAAAAGAAATGATAGAAGAAAATAAAAATTTAGATTTCGTAAAAAAAGCTTTGGATAAAATACAATGAACCTATGCATTATTCCGGCACGCGGCGGCAGCAAAAGAATCCCCAAAAAAAACATAAAACTCTTCCACGGCAAACCGCTTATAGCCTACAGCATAGAAAAAGCCAAAAACTCGAAACTTTTTGAAAAAATTGTAGTCTCGACTGATAGCGAAGAAATAGCGGATGTAGCTAAAAAATACGGGGCCGAAGTACTCTACAGACCAAAAAAGCTTGCCGATGATTTTTCTACGAGTATGGAGGTTTTCGAACACGCAATAAAAGAACTTAACAAAAACGGCGAATACAAATACGCCTGTATGATATATGCCACTGCCCCGCTTCTTGATATTAAATACCTCAAAACCGGACTTGAAAAACTAAAAAATTCCGATTCTTGCTTTTCGTTTAGCGCTACGACGTATGACTTTCCTATTTGGAGAGGATTTGAGATTGAAAATCAAAAGGCAAAAATGCTATGGCCCCAATACCTCAACACAAGAAGTCAAGATTTAAAAGAAGTCTATCACGACGCCGCTCAGTTTTATTGGAAAAAACTAAGTTGCCAAGAAAAATTCACTTTTGACGGAAATATCCCGATACTTATTCCGAGATACTTGGTCCAAGACATCGACACGATTGAAGATTTTATAAGAGCCGAGCTTATTTTTAAGGCGCTGAATGACTCTGATAAGAGTTGATTTTTCAAGCGATATAGGGCTTGGGCACTTAAAAAGAGCTACCCTTTTTAGTGAAAAGTTAAAATTAAAAAATGAAAAGATTGTTATTATTTGTAAAGAGTGCGAACAAAAACAGACCGATTTGCCTATTATCCAAATCAAAGACGAAAACGAATTTTTTGAAATAGTTAAAAAACTACACCCCGACAAAGTAATCATAGATAATTACGACTTCACTTACGAAGAAGAAAAAAAATTCAAAAACCTTTTCCCTGATATCAAGCTTATCTGTTTTGACGATACGTATAAAAAACACTGCTGCGATGAAATAATCAACGTAAACCCGGCCGCAAAAAGAGAAAAATACCCTAAAAACGTAAAAGTAACAATCCTAAAAAAGCCTCTTGTAGGTGAAAATTTTAAAAAAGCTAAAAAAAGACATTTTAAAAGAAAAGGCATTTTTATAAGTTTCGGAGGTACGGATGCAAAAGAGATGAGCTTGAAAGTGCTAAACATCCTAAAAAAACATAAACTCAAAACACCTATCCACCTCTACACCACAAGCGCAAATAAAAACCTAAAAAAAATAAAAAAATTTTGCTTTTTAAACAGATGGTGTCATCTTCATATTAACGAAGACGTGGCACTCGCAATGGCAAAAAATGAATTTGGCATAATTACACCAAGCACTATAGCCCTTGAAGCTATGTATATGAAACTGCCTTTTATTGCCGTACAAATAGCCGACAATCAAAAAGAAATAGCAAAATACCTAAAACAAAAACGCATAAAGGTTTTAAGTGAAAGAGAAATCAAAAAAGTGTTTGATATAATTCGCAAAAAAGGCTATTGAGTGCTTGAAAACAGAAAAATAATAACCTATTATCTCGATTTTTTAATTCAATCGTCTCTAACATCGATTAAATTTCAAAAAAACCAAGGACATATAGATAAAAACTCCCTAAACGACATAAATTACTTTTTAATTAATTACGGAGAAAAAGACAAAAAAACATTTAAAGACAACCTCTGTATTTTAATAAATCATCTCGAAAAACTTGAAAAGAAAGATAAATACAAAATCGTTTTTTTTCCGTTTGTAAACGAATTTATTGAAGTTTCAAAAACAAGAGAAGATAAAATTTACTCCGCTCCCATTTACTTTTCTTTCGATATCGACAAAAAATTTCAAAAATTACTATTCGATTTAAAAAATTTTTCCATAAATTTTAAATCCAAGATTTTCGATTCGTTGTTTGATAATGCGGAGTTGTTTTTTAATAATTACTACGCTTCAAGTAAAATATTCGCTATAAACCATGAAGATTTAGATAATTTAAAAAAAGAGTTAAACGACGAGGAATTCGAAAAAAGATATCCCAAAAAAGACAAAGAATTTTTTTTCAGCGTCCTAAAAAAATATGCCGAAAGCTCAAATCTATACGTAAAAAAAAGCGATTCGTTATATCAATTTATTAAAAATTTTAACGAAGCATTGGCAAGTAAAATTAATAAAAACGAAAACTTAAATACTTTAATTCAAAACGAAGTTTTTTCTTTAATAGCCGTCGTAAACACGGAAGCTCTAATCCAAAGCGATTTAATAACCTTAGGATTGATAAACGCTTATAAATCTTCTATTATTCCTTATTTCGAAAACATTTCACCAAACGACAAATTAAACAGAATCTTATATTTTCATCCGAAAAGATATTTTGAAAAAGTTGATATTGAAACAAGCCCGAAAAACACTCTAAACATCACCGAAGAAAAATTAAAAGACCTTCAAAAATCGCATTTCGGCTCTTTCAGCTCTAAATTCGCTTTAACTCTCTCGCAACGGCTCGCACTTTCGGCATACCTCTCAGCACTTGACATTATTCCCGTAAACGGACCTCCAGGGACCGGTAAAACGGCTCTTTTAAGAGGTATTTTTGCCGATTATATAGTCAAAAACGCATTAAAAGCCAAAATTTCATACGATAAAGTAAAAAACGACCCTTATTCCTTAATCGACACCGGTATGCCTATTTTAGGCACTTCCAGCGTTCGACAGGCGATAAACAACATTATAGAAGGAATCTCTGGAGGTTTCGAAGAAGCCGACAAACTCGATAACCCTCTTTTTAAAAGATGGCTAAAACTCCCTCAATACGACGCGGATAAAAAAATAGATTTAATTAACAATTATTGCGTAGTCCCTCAAATAAGAAACAGCGAAAACAAATACGAAAACGGGGTGTTATTCACGGGAATTGATAATATTTTCGAATATTTAGAAAATATCAATCCCGAAGAATTGGAAGAGGATTTTGTAGAGTTTTTCGAAAAAAGTTTTGAAAAATCATATGAATTAAACGAAATTATAGAGTTTTTATCTCAAAAAATAATTCAAAACATCTCGGTTATAAACCGAACGATAGAAAATTCAGAAAATTTAATAAAAACTTACGAAAAGTTAGATACAAGCGTAAGATTTGAAACCTTTTTTTATTCTTTGCACCTTTTGGAAGCGTTTTTTATTCAAAACCTCAAAAAAATCAATAGACCAAAAATTTCAAACTGCCCTATTTGCGGAGGAAACATCATAAACGAAGAAAAATATTTTAAATGCAGTAAATGCGATTTTACAATTAAAAAAAATAACAAAATTAAAGTTTCAACAATCGAAGATTTGACTGATTTATTAAACGAGACACTAAAACAAAACGAAACTACATACGGACTCAAAAAAAACGGAAAATTTTTTGAAATAGTGGAAAAACCGCAATTATCAAATATACAAAGGCTTTTCGTAATCACTCCTTTATTTCCGATGCTAACGGTAACCATGCACTCTTTATACGGAGCGTTTAAAGAAAAAAAAGAAAACGGCTATGTATTAAACGAATCGTTTTTCGATTTGGTATTATCCGACGAATCCGGAATGATATTGGCACCCGTAGCTCTTCCCGCACTCTTTAGCGCAAAGAAAATGGTGATAGTAGGAGACGAAAAACAGATAGAGCCGGTATATCCTTTTGATGAAATAGTGGATAAATCCATAATCAAAAACAGACTCGAAAATATTGACTACGACGAATTCAAAAAAAATCACAGCGCTATTGCTACCAATTTTTTAAAACTCGCAAACAGGTCGGTATGGTTTGAGAGTTTTGATATTAAACCTTACGAAAAAAACGCGTTATGGCTAAAAGAACATTTCAGATGTAAAGACGAAATTATTGAATATTGCAACGAAATCGTTTACAAAGGCATTTTAATACCAAAAGTTAGGTCATTTAACCCGAAACTTTATTTAGACGGAAAATATCCTTCAATGAAAATAATCAACGTAGATTCGGAAGTTAAAAACAACTCCTCAAAAAAAGAAGCCGAAGCCATTGTTTCGTTTTTAACTCAAAATATTGAAAAACTGACAAAACTTTACAACGAATACAAAAACGAAAATTTAACTCCCGACCAGTTTTACAGACATATCGGAATTGTAACGCCTTTTAACAATCAAAAAAGAACTATCAAAAAATACCTAAAAGACGCCGGCAGATACAATCTTCAAAAAATTCTCGTCGGAACGGTGCACGCTTTTCAGGGAAGCGAGAGGGAAATAATACTCTTTTCTCCGGCGATCGATAAAAATTTTACTGGAGAGCATTTCACCAACCAAGACGACGGAAATATGATGAACGTGGCGGTATCAAGAGCCAAAAGCGCATTTTGGGTTTTCGGAAACAAAAACGGAATGAAAAACGCCGGAATTTATACGAAAACCCTTGTGGAATACATAGAAAAAAACTTTAGCTGTGAAATAGCTCAGTGTCCTTTGTGCGGGGGATGTATTATCGAAGATGAAAAATGTTTCAAATGCGAAAACTATCACTGGAGTCCAAAAACAAAACAAACGCAAGGTTGCAGGTTTATTATATGGAAAGAAAACAAAACCACCGCTTCAAAAATCGATAAAGAAACACTTTTGAAACTTTTAACGGAAGAAATCGAAATAAACGGGAAAAATTTTTATTTTGATAAAAACGAAAAATATTTTATAAAAGAAAAAACAAAAACATGCCCTAAATGCGGAGGAAAATTGATATTAAAAACGGGCAGATTCGGAAAATTTTACGGATGTGAAAATTTCCCGAAATGTAAATATACGGAAAGTGCAAATGAAATATAAAAAATTCCAAGATTTATCTTTAGAAGAAAAAAAAGAGGTTTTAAGCTGGAGAAATCATCCGGAAATTAGAAAATGGATGTATAATAAAGAAGAAATTCCACTTGAAAACCATTTGAAGTTTATAGAAAGCTTAAAAAATAAACCTAACAAAATCTACTTGAAAGTAGATGACTTGGGGGTTGTAAATTTTGAGCTTTTCAAAGATTACGTCGATATCGGAATACATAAAAATCCGAATAAACAAAAAGTCGGCAAAAGATTAATGGAATTTGCGATAAATTACGCTTTTAACGAGTTAAAAGCAAAAAAAATAATTCTTTACGTCTTTGAAGATAACGTTAAAGCTATAAACCTTTATAAAAAATTCGGATTTATCCAAACGGATAAAAAAGACGACCTCATCAAAATGGAGCTGAAAAATGAAAATAGGAAACCATGACACTCAAAAAAAAGTATTCATAATAGCCGAATTATCCGCAAACCATAGCGGCGATATTCAAGTAGCAAAAGATACTATTTCCGCCGCAAAAGAGGCGGGAGCGGACGCTATTAAGCTTCAAACTTACACGGCGGATTGGATGACGATTGAGTGTAAAAAAGAGGATTTTATCATTAAAGGTGGAACGCTTTGGGACGGAAGTAGCCTGTATGAGCTATATAAAAATGCCGCTATGCCGCTTGAATGGCACGAAGAGCTTTTTGAATATGCAAGAAACCTCGGACTTGAAATTTTCAGCTCTCCATTTAGCAAAGAAGCAGTCGATTTTCTTGAAAAATTCAACCCTCCGGCATATAAAATCGCTTCTTTTGAAATAACGGATTACGAACTTATAGATTATACGGCAAGCAAAGGAAAACCTGTAATTATTTCTACAGGAATAGCCACTTTACAAGAAATTCAAGACGTCGTAGATATATGCAAAAAAAGAGGCGTTGAAACGGCCCTTCTTAAATGTACATCGGCATATCCGGCACCGAGAAGCGAAGTAAATTTAAAAACTATCCCGGCATTAAAAGAGATATTTAAAACAGAAGTAGGATTTTCAGACCATACTTTAGGTATTTCAGCGCCGGTAGCGGCTGTGGCTATGGGAGCGAGAATAATTGAAAAACATTTTATTTTGGACAAATCGATAGATAGCCCGGATAAAGATTTCAGCCTAACACCTGAGGAATTCAAAGAAATGGTAAAAGCAGTTAGAGAAACGGAAGAGATGATAGGTGAGATTAACTTCAAACCAAAAAGTGGAAGGCAGTTTGCAAGAAGCTTGTATGTGGTAAAAGACATCAAAAAAGGAGAACCTTTTACACGTGAAAACGTAAAAGCGATACGCCCGGGATTCGGACTTCATCCGAAATACTTGCCAGAGATTCTCGGCAAAAAAGCGTGCCGCGATTTGGAAAAAGGCGATAGACTTAGATGGGAGGACATAGGTGAGTAAAACCAAAGGCAATTTTATATTTGCTGTTTTGTTTACTCTCTTTTTACTTCTGCCGGATTTCATTGCAAATTTTTGGTGGAAAAATTATTATATTTTTACTTCAAAAAACACTATCAAAGAAATAATAATTACATTTGTTATAGCTTTTATCATCTCTTTTTTACCAAAAAAACAAAAGATTTTTTGGGGACTTTTTTTTATTGCTCTTAGTTTCGTTCAAATAGGCTATTACGGATATTTCAGAACTTATATGCCTCCATACCAACTTGATTTGCTTTTTAGCGAATATAAAGACATCATCGATTCGTTAAAATCAATTGTTTTTTTAGTAATTTTTCTTATCTTCGCGCTTATAGGCATATTGTTTATATTGAATTTTTTTCATCATAAAACAAAACCCAAAACTCATAAATACACTTCATTGATTTTAATAACTCTTTTGATAATTTTTCCATTTATTATGGCAAAGAAAAAAGCCGTATATATGCCAAACGCTACGCATTTTAGCTATTTAAACACACTTTTTGCAATTGATTTATGGATAATAGATAATCTCTCACCTCAAAAAACCCATAAATTCAAACCTTATACAGTAAAAAAAATAAACGGAGGAAAACCGATTGTAATTATGATAATGGGAGAGAGTCTTAATTTTAAAAGAATGCACTTCTACGGCTGGGACGTAAACGACACGCCGAACTTCGACAAACTCGCAAAAACGGATAAAAATTTTGAATTTGCAAAAGCAATCAGCGGGGGAATTAATACGCCTGTAAGCGTCGTTACGTTTTTTAACGTAAAAAGAGAGCCTCAAAATATCGGCCTTTTACTATCTCAAAAAACAAACCTTTTAAAACTTGCCAAACAAAACGGTTATAAAACTTATTGGCTAAGTATGCAAGAAGAAGGCACATCGATTTCTTCTCTTTTGAATTATGCGGATATTAAAAAAACAAGAAAAGATTTCAAAGAAAAATATGACGACGCGCTGATAAAAGAGTTAAAAAAAATACCTTTTAACAACAAAACTTTCATAGTACTACACCTAAGAGCCGACCACTCCCCATACGAAGAATATACCCCTAAATCTTTTTATAAATGGCCCTTTAATTATGAAAACTATCATAAATACAAAATATACAGTTACTACGACAGCGTTTTGTACGTGGATTATATCATCTCAAGCATAATTAATTATATGAAAGCTCATCATAAAAATTTCATAATCTACTTCACTTCCGACCACGCGGAAATGTTAGGATTTCCTGACGAACACGGCAAATACGGACACTCTCAACTCGTTTTTGGAGATACCTATGTACCTTTTATATATTACAGCGACGCCTTTCACAAAAAATTAAGTAAAAAATATTATAATCACTATTTAATTTCTAAAATGCTTGCAAAAGATTTGGGATACGAAATCACCAATCCCAACGATAACGGAACTTATTTTGTAAACGGTGTAAAAATAGACGGAAGCGCAGGATTTTTACATTATAAATTTAAAAACCAAAAAATAATTAAACTCAAGGACAAGGATTGAAAAAATTACTACCGAATATAATCTTTATGCTAATAACGACCGCTATTTTAATAGCTCCGGATTTTATAACGAATCTGTTTTTTCACGGGTATTATGATTTTACGTGGTACAGATTCAGCCGTGAATTTTTCGCAACTCTTGGGATTACTTTTATTTTAAGCTTTACTCCGAGATGGTTTTTAACAAGCGTTTTATCGCTTTTTGTACTTTTTGCGTTTATAAGTATCGCTCATTTCGCATATTTTCACACATATCTAATGCCTTATGAAATCGGAATTTTAGGCAATAGCGACGATTTAAAAGATGTAATTTATTCTATTTCGGATATTTTGCCTTTAACGATATTTTTATTGATTTTATGGGGAGGGCTTAGCTTTTTTATTTACTATTTGGATAAAAAACTAAAACCTCTGAAATTCCCAAAACCCTCAACCGCATTTTTCATACTTTTATTAATAGTTTATCCTTATTTTATTCACAAAAAACCGAATATTTATCTTGCTAATTTTACTCATTTTTCTTATTTCAACACCCTAAACACCCTTTATTTAGCCTTTTTGGATACCTTTAGAAAAAAACCTCATCACAATTACAAACCTTATGTCGTAAAAAAAGTTGACGGCGGAAAACCGATAGTTATAATGATTATGGGTGAGAGTCTCAATTTTAGACGTATGCACCTCTACGGCTGGGACGTAAACGACACGCCGAATCTCGACAAACTCGCAAAAACGGATAAAAATTTCGAATTCAAACCGGCTATCAGCTGCTCGGTGAGAACGATTTGTTCGGTTACGACGTTTTTTTACAATAAAAGAGAACCCGACAATATGAAACTTCTCCTAAATAACAAAACCAACATTATGAAACTTGCAGACGAAAACGGATACGACACATATTGGCTTAGCATGCAAAGCGACGTTAGTTTGATGTCAAAAGTGATGAATTTCGCAAAACATAAAAAATTCGAATGGCAATTTAAAAGAAAATACGACGACTCCTTGGTAAAAGCACTTGAAAAAATCCCGTTTGATAAAAAAACTTTCGTAGTATTGCACCTAAAAGCCGTCCACTCTCCTTATAACAAATACGTCCCTTCTAAATTTTACAAATTCAGCGGAAGAAGAGGTGATTATTACAACGGCGTCCTTTACAACGACTATGTAATTTCAAGCGTAATAAACTATATGAAAACTCATCATAAAAATTTCGTAATCTACTTCACCTCAGACCATGGAGAAATGTTAGGATTTCCTGACGAACACGGCAAATACGGACACTCTCAACTCGTTTGGGGAGATACGTTCGTGCCGTTTTTGTACTACAGCGACAAATACCACAAAAACCTAAACAAAAAATTTTACAACCACTATGAAATTTCAAAAATGCTAACAAAAGATTTGGGATATGAGATTATCAATCCTAATGAAGACGGCACATATTACGTAAACGGGGTACAAATAGACGGAAGTGCCGGCTGGATGCACTATAAATTCAAAAATTGCCAAAACCCACTAAAAAATCCTGAAAATTGTGTAAAATTAATCAAAAAGGTCAGATATTGAAAAAAAAATATAATCTTTTTAAAAACGCAAGTTACGCATTACAAGGAATCTTGACACTTCTTAAAGAAAGAGCCTTTCAGCTTGAGCTTTTGTTTATTATTCCTCTTTTGGCGCTTCTTTTTTTTCTTGATTTAAGCGCTCTACAAAAATCGATAATGGCAGCGAGTTTGATTTTTATTTTAATTACGGAGGCTCTAAATACCGCAGTAGAATATACCGTAGATTTGGTAACTGATGAGTGGCATGAATTTGCTAAAAGGGCAAAAGACACGGCAAGCGCGGCTGTCTTTTTCAGCCTCGTTCAGGCTGCTGTAATATGGGGAATAAACTTATTCCTTTCTTAACACCTTATCGCTTATAAAATCGCCTAATTTGCTTGATTTAAACTCTTTAAATTTTTCTCTATTCTTATCAAACCACTCTACAAAATCGCTTTTCCCGTCATAAAGCTCAAAAACCCTTTTTATCTTCCCCGCTTTGCTCCATGGCAAATACAAATATTTCAGTCTAAGCTCCTTATCAATAGCCCATTTTTTATCGCGCCCGTTTAAAATATGCCACAAAACCGCTACGAATCCAGTCCTATCCGCTCCCGCTTTACAATGAAAAAGAATAGGTTTTTTTGCTGTTTTTAGGATATGAATCAACTTTTCAAGTTCATGTTTTTTGATTCTCTCGGGAGAGCGGGAAAGAAGTGCCACCGTATAATACTCAACCCCCATCTCCTCACAAATCTCTTTTTCTCTTTTATAAAGATAGTTTTTGTTGTTACCTCTTAGGTTTATGATAGTTTTTATGCCGTATTTTTTTATTATTTTTTTGAGTCTCCAAGGAGTGAGTTGCGCGCTTCTATAAACTCCCTCGTCCACCTCGTGAAAATTAAACCAAAAAAGATTTAAAATATTGTGCTCTTCGGTTATTACTTTCAAAAACTCACGCAAGATTTTCTAACCTTTTTATTAGTTTTAGAGGCGTAAGAGCGTAATTAGGCTCATAGTTACCGGCGATAGAGTGCGCAAGGCTTGCGTGAATCGTAGCTTTTAAAGGATGCCACCCTTGCGCCAACAAAGAACCTATCATCCCTGAGAGCACATCTCCGCTTCCGCCTTTTGCAAGCGCTACACTGCCGTTAGGATCGATATGAAGATTTCCTTTGTAAGCGATTATCTTATTCGCTCCTTTTAAAAGCAAAACTATTTTAGGATATTTTTTACTAAATTCTTCAGCCAAGTAAAATCTGTTTTTTTGTACGTCGCTTGGAGAATATTCACCCATCCCCACTACCTTCAAAAGCGCCGCAAATTCTTTAGGGTGAGGAGTTAAGACTATATTTTCCTTACTTAAAAAATCTCTTATTTCGCTTCTATAAAACATATCCGCATCAATAACCATAGGAATGTCAAGTTTTAAAATCTCTTCCATTTCATCGTCAAAATGATTATCAAGCCCCATACCAAACGCCAAAGCGCTAAAACCTTGAATATGATGAGAGTGCATAATTTCATAAGGGATATTGATTTTATCGTCATGACTTACGACACTAACAAGCCCCGCTCCGAAATTAAAAGCCGCCATAGCCGCCATAATCCCGGCACCCGGCTTTTCGCCTACAAGCACACCCAAATGTCCGTAAGTTCTTTTGTGAGCGTTTTGTTTATCTCTTAGAGGAAGTATCAAATCTTCTTTTTCCCAAACGTGATAATGAGTAGGACCTTTGTATTTATTAAAACTAACTCCCAAATCGGCTCTTATTATTTCTCCTACGTAATCTTTTGCCGCGTCACTATACAAGCTTAGCTTCTCAGCTCCCATAGTTACCGTAATGTCGGCTTTAAAAGCTACGGGTCTTAAATTTCCGTTATCGTCTATTCCGGTAGGAATGTCGCATGCAATTTTAAACGCTTTTGCTTTATTCATTTTGCGAATGAGACCTGCTATCTCATCGCTCAAATCTCTTTTTAGCCCGCTGCCGAACAAAGCATCCACGATAACATCGCCGCTTTCGCAATTCTCTTTTACTTTTCCTCCCACCGCTTCAAATCTCTCAAGCTGCAATTTACACATCTGAGATTTAGCCCCAAGCGGCAAATAGAGATTAACGATATAATCCCCATGCAAAATTCTTGCAAGCGTAACTCCGTCAGCTCCGTTGTTTCCCGGACCTGCGACAATATTTATTTTGCTGAATTTCGGAAATCTTTTATAAATTTCAAGCGCCATTGAATATGCGGCGTGTTCCATTAAAATATCTTCGGTCAAATTAAACTTCTCGTAACATTTTTTATCAAGAGAATAGACCTCTTTAAAAACCGGATTCATACTCTCCTCCTAAAACTCAGAGCCTTAAAAATATCTTCTTTTATAATTTTATCTCTTTTTCGGGTATTTGCGATAGTTTTTGCAAGTTTTAGGGTGTTAAATTCGCTTCTTTTGCTAAGAGAAAAGTTTTTTATCGCTTTTTGTATTATATCATATGCCTCGTTTTCCATTTCAAACTTATGATTCTCTTCAAGATTCGCGTTAAATTTACCTTTTTGCATCTCAAAAGCTATCAAAATCTTCTCGAACATATCTTTACTCGAAATTGTCTCTTCGCTATCGTCTTCAATCATTTGATGATAAATTTCTATCCTATCATATAGAGGCTCGGAAATTCTGTTTTTATAGCGCCTAATCTCAAGCTCGTTGCACCTGCACTCTTTATGCAAACTCAATAGATTCCCGCAAGGACAAGGATTCATAGCCGCCGCAAATAAAATATCGGTTTCGTATTCCACTTTCGAATTTACACGGCTGATTAAAACTTTTTTATCTTGAAGCGGAAGTCTTAAGTTTTCAAGTACGTCTTTTTGAAAATGAGGAAGCTCGTCAAAAAACAAAATCCCTTTATTCGCAAAAGCAATCTCCCCGACCTTAGCACCCCTACTTCCGCCACCGAAAATCGCGGCTCTTGTAGATGAGTAGTGCGGATTTCTAAAAGGCCTGTGAGGTTTGAATTCGACATCATTACCCTCTATCGCATTTATTTTCTCAACTTCAAGTATCTCATCAAGACTCATAGGAGGCATAATATACCTAAGTCTGCTAATAATCATCGATTTTCCAACCCCGGGAGACCCTTCGAACAAAATATTATGAAATCCGGCCGCGGAATATAAAGCCGCTTCTTTTGCTTTTTCTTGTCCTAAAACATCACTGAAATCAAGCCTGAAACTATCGTCGTAATAGTATTTTTCGCCGTCTATTTTAAGATAAGAATAACTCAAAGAAGATTTTTCTATTTTTTGAGGCTCGAATTTTTCAAATTCGCTTAAATGAGAAAAAGCGAATATCTCAACTCCCGGTATTTTACTTACCTTTTTCGCACTTTCAAGAGGAATAATAACTTTTTTGGGTCTGAGAGAAAGAATAAGAGGAAAAATAGAAGTCGTATCTTTAAGCCTCCCGTCAAGCCCGAGCTCTCCGAGTACCAAAAAGTCCTCAAAATCAAACTCTTTATTATGATACAAAATGCTTAACGCTATGGGTAAATCGAAATGGCTACCTTCTTTCCTTAGGTCGCTCGGACTTAGAGAAATAGTGATTTTTAAAGGGGGAAATTCAAAATCGTTATTTAAAAGTGCGGATTTTACCCTCTCTTTCGCTTCTTGAATCGACTGGCTTCCAAGCCCTACAATAGAAAATCCGGGCAAAGCTCTTATAAAAGAGCTCTCGACTTCTACTTTCTTAGCAATAAATCCGTCAAGTGTGGCAGAGTTTATTTTTTTCGTTTTTGTTTCTGTTTTAATAGCTTTTTCCACTCTTTTTCAAATTTTTTACGTCTGATATAATCGAGCCTCTCGATAAACAAATGCCCGTCAAGATGATCCGTTTCATGTTGAAATGCCACACTCAAAAGCCCCTCGGCGTCCATAATATGCTCTTTTCCGTATCTATCGAAAAATTTGACTTTAACTTTTTTGTATCTTTCCACCTCGTCATAATACTCAGGTACGCTCAAGCACCCTTCGGTATCTTTTTGAGTGCCTTCCCACTCCAAAAATTCCGGATTAATCACCTCGATTAACGTATCTTTGCTCTGTTTTCCCTCTTCATCTCCAAGGTCGATTATCAAAGCTCTTCTTGGTACCGCCACTTGAATAGCGGCAAGCCCTACACCGCCTTCTTTTAACATCGTTTCATACATATCGTCAAGAAGTTTATGAAGTTCTTCATCAAATCTTTCTACCGGTTTTGAAACCTCTTTTAATATTTTATTCGGATAGGTTACGATATCTAAAACAGCCATTATTCTCCTTCATAAACTTTATATAGCATTCCCTCTTCTTCAGCCTCTCTCATTACATTTATCGCATTTTCGACGTACTCTTTCGCGTCTTTTTTGTCTTTTATCTCAACAACCCCCCCGACGATTTGAATCTCTACTTCTTCTCCTTCAAAAAACACTGAAGCCGTAGAAATCATATCAGATAATCTCTCAATTGTTTTTGAAGCTCCGATTCTATCGGTATTTTTCAAAAGCATAGCAAAAATACCCTCGCCTAAATGAGCCACCGTATCCGTTCTTCTTGAAGTTTTCAAAATAATCTTCGAAACGCTTCTATTAGCAAGGATTATATTTTTCTCATTTTTTAGTTGTCTTAATATTTCGTCTTTAATCTTAATAGTCACGACAGAGCTTACATGTGAGAATTTATCGATAAGTTTAATCTCTTTTTGGACTATTTTTAAGAAATATTTTTTGTTATAAACTCCGTATCTTTGATCGAACATCGAATTGCTCTCTATCTCTTTTAAAACTTCGATGTTTTTGGAATATAACTTTTTGACTTCGTTAAGTTCCAAATCAAGCTTTTTATTTATCGCCTCAAGCTTAGCTTCGAATTGTTTTAGAGTTTTTTCAAGAGCTTTTGGAGAAGCGATAAAAGAGATTTCATCGGCATATTTGTTTAAAAGCTCTTTTATCGTATTTGCATTTTTGTATATCATAGCGGTGCGTTGTAATAGCTCTTTTGAGTATTTAAAAGAGAGTTTGAGTTTTCTTTCGAGTTCGAAATCTTTTTCGTTTTCGTTACTCTCTTCTACCGCTATCATTTCATAAATATGCTTTCTGAAATTAATGTCTTCATCATCAAGCATATTAAAAAAATAGATTCTGTAATAATAAGGAAGCGGAGGCACACCCTCCTCGATTAGTTTATCGAAGACTTTTTTAGCAAATTTCTCAAGAGGAGAGACGGCCTCGTTTAAGTCTCTTGCTTCAATGGATGAAAATTTACTATCTTTCTCTGTCATTAACCTTCTCTTTTTTTAAGAACCTTATCGATTAGTCCGTATTTCATAGCTTCTTCAGCACTCATAAAGAAGTCTCTTTCGGTGTCTTTTTCTATTTTTCTGACACTTTGGCCTGTATTTTCGGCTAAGATTTTGTTTAGTTCTTTTTTCATTCTCAAAATCTCTTTTGCATGAATCTCGATATCCGTCGCCTGACCTTGAGCTCCTCCAAGAGGCTGATGAATCATAATTCTTGCGTGAGGAAGCGCAAATCTTTTGCCTTTAGCTCCGCTACTTAGCAAAAACGCTCCCATACTCGCCGCTTGACCCATACATATCGTCACAACGTCGGGTTTAATGTAGTTCATAGTATCGTAAATAGCAAAACCGCTTGTTACGACACCTCCCGGTGAATTAATATAAAGATAGATATCTTTTTCCGGATTTTCTGCTTCCAAAAACAAAAGCTGAGCCACAATCAAACTCGCCGTGTGGTCGTTGATTTCGCCTTGGAGCATTACGATTCTGTCTTTTAAAAGACGAGAGTAGATATCATAAGCTCTCTCGCCTCTTCCCGTTTTTTCTATAACGGTAGGTATTAATAAACTCATTATTCTCCCTTAATTTTATCCTCTAAAAGTTTATTTAGAAGTTTTTCTTCAACCATATTCATTTTCATAACAGGAATAAGGTTGTTTTCTTGTAAATATTTTACCATATCTTGAGGGTTTTGTCCTTGCATTAACGCTTCATAATAAACCACTTGCATTAGCTCGTCGTCACTAACGCTTACGTTTTCTTTTTGAGCGATTGCGTCGATTAGGAATGTAAGTTTTACTCTCTCTTTTGCTTCTTCTTTGAATTTTTCTCTGAATTCTTTTAGTTTTTCAGGGTTTTCTTGAAGTTCTTTAAGCTCTGCCGGGCTTAATTTTTGAGCTTCGTTATTTACGATAACGTCGATTTCTCTCTCAACAATAGATTCAGGTAAATCGATATCGTATTTTTCTACTAAACACTCAACTATTTTCTCTTTTAGAGGTTGGAAAACTTCCGCTTTTTTTCTTTGTAGGATAGAATCTTTAATGAATTTTTTAAGAGTTTCTAAGTTTGCATTTTCGTCGTTCATATATTTTTTTGCAAGTTCGTCGTTGATTTCTGCCGGAACTTTTTCTTGAATTTCTTGAAGAGTTACTTCAAATTCCGCTTCTTTTCCTGCGATTTCTTTCGCTCCGTAGTTTTCAGGGAATTTTACTTTGATTTTTCTTGTTTCTCCTACTTTCATTCCCACAAGTTGCTCTTCGAACCCTTCGATAAAGCTTTTGCTTCCGATTTCAAGAGGATAGTTTTCAGCACTTCCGTTTTCCATAGGTTTTCCGTCAATGTA
Organism: Caminibacter pacificus; assembly: GCF_003752135.1. Lineage (NCBI taxonomy): Bacteria > Pseudomonadati > Campylobacterota > Epsilonproteobacteria > Nautiliales > Nautiliaceae > Caminibacter > Caminibacter pacificus. The sequence goes on along the minus strand of NZ_RJVK01000004.1, from coordinate 48,069 downwards.
ACCTTTGAAGTCGATTACCGCAATATCACCTTCTTCAAGAGTATCTTTTTGAGAAACTTTATTCTCAGCCATAGATTCCGCTATTTTTTTAAGCTCTTCTTCAACTTCTTCATCACTAACTTCCGGTAATTCCACTTCCGGTACGCACTCTTTATACTCATCACCGATATTTAATTCAGGCTTAGTGTATACTTTAATCTCAATTTCGATTCCGTCTTCTTTTCTATCGAATTTAGTAACTTCAGGCTCACCGATAATTTCCGCAGTTCCTAATTGTTTGATACCTTCATCAAGAAGTTCTTTTACCGCTTCTGAAATAGCTTCTTGCTCGATATCGGCAGCATACATTTTTTTGACTACTTTTACCGGAACTTTTCCGGGTCTGAATCCTTGAATTTTCGCTTTTTTAGCAATCTCTTTTGCGATTTTGTCTTTTTTAGCTTCAAGAGTTTCGTTGTCGATCTTTCCTGTAACTATCGCGTTTGCAGAGTCAATTTTTTTTGCTTCAACCATTAAAATCCCTTTTTTTAATGGGTATAATACCATAAAAGTAAATAAAACTCAAAAGAAGGAATATGAGCCTAAAATCAATAAAAGAGAAACTAAAACAAAAGCCTCTAAGCAAACCTTTCGGTTATATAAAAAACATAAACGCAACAAACTTAATAGCCCACGGCTTAAACCCGAGTGTGGGAGATATCGTAAAAATAGTTTCTCAAAACCACGAAGTTTTAGGAATGGTTACCGCTCTTAGAGAAAAAGAGTTCGTAGTCACTCCTTTTAGTTTTCTTGAAGGCCTGAAAATCGGAGACAAAGTCTATATCGACGAAGAAGGAATGCAAATTCCGGTGGGTGAGGCTCTTTTAGGACGGGTGGTCGATCCTTTTATGAGACCGGTGGACGGTCTTGGGGAGATAAAATTCGAGACTAAATATCCGATTATGAAAAAACCGATATCCCCTCTTCAAAGAGGAGTAATAGATACTCCCTTCCCGACGGGAGTCAAAGCGATAGACGGACTTTTGACCTGCGGAGTCGGCCAAAAACTCGGAATTTTTGCAGGAAGCGGCGTTGGGAAATCGACGCTTATGAGTATGATAGTAAAAGGCAGCAAAGCCGATATTAAAGTCATAGCGCTTATCGGCGAGAGGGGTAGAGAAATTCCGGAATTTATAGAGCATAACTTGGGTGGAGATTTAACAAACACCGTCATAATCGTAGCAACCAGCGACGATAGCGCACTAATGAGAAAATACGGAGCTTTTAGCGCCATGGCGGTAGCGGAATATTTCAAAGACAAAAACAAAGACGTTTTGTTTTTGATGGATAGCGTTACGCGTTTTGCGATGGCTCAAAGAGAAATAGGTCTTGCCATGGGCGAGCCCCCTACTTCAAAAGGTTACCCGCCAAGCTCCATTATGCTTTTGCCTCAACTCATGGAAAGAGCCGGAAAAGAGAAAGGAAAAGGCGCTATTACCGCATTTTTTACCGTGCTGGTAGAAGGAGACGACACCTCCGCAGACCCGATAGCCGACCAAGCGAGAAGTATTCTTGACGGACATATTATTCTTGATAGAGAACTAACGGATTACGGTATATACCCTCCTATAAACATCCTAAAATCGGCAAGCAGGGTTATGAGCAACGTCGTAGATGACACGCATCTTCAAAAAGCTCAAAAATTCAAACGTTTATATGCTCTTTTGAAAGAAAACGAAGTGCTTATTCGAATAGGCGCTTATCAAAAAGGCGTCGACCCTGAGCTTGATGAAGCTATAAACAAAAAAGAAGCGATGGAAAATTTCCTCAAACAATCGCCAAAAGAGCTCTTTTCTTTTGATGAAATACGCCAAATGTTATATAATCTTGTTTAAAAAAGCGAGCCATGGATTTACAAAACGAAATTTCCAAACTCTTACCCACCACAACATACATCACACGTGTAAAAATTGAAAACGAAAAAGCGGAACTATTGGAGTTCAAACTCCTAAAATCCGGAAACTACACCCAATATTCCGCAGAAGAGTTCAATAAAGACCTATGTCTTCAAAACCTAAGCCCAGAAGACAAAGAGTCTCTTATAAAAAATCTACCCAAATTAGTAAAACAAGAAACTTTCGTATTAAAATATAAATTCAAAGACAAAAACGGCAAATATCATTTTTTCAAAGACATCCTAAAAGTAATAGACAAAACCGACAACATCTACACGATTCTCGGAATAGGTATAGATATCAGCAAAGAAGAAGAGCTCGTTCAAATATACAACACGCTCCAAAACTCCCCTCATATCGGGGTTTTGATATACAAAAACAAATTCATTTACGCCAACAAAACTATTTGCGACATATTAGAAACCGACCAAAAAACCATATGTACCCTAAACCCTACCGATATTCTTCCTGATAAATTCAAAGAAAAAATAAACAAAGTCGTCGAAAAAAGATTAAGAGGGGAAGAGTTTTTTAATTTCGTAGAAGTAGAAACGAAAAGCCTAAACAACAGCCGCAGACATCTTAAGTTTTTCTCCCAAACAATCCTTTACGACCACGATTACGCCGGGTTTTTACTCGCAATAGATAAAACCAAAGAGATTAAACACCAAATGCTTCTTAAATTGATTTCGGATATAAATAAAATTTTGCTTGAAGAAAAAAATGAACTGACACTTTTGCAAAAGTGCGTTCAAACTATTAAAAAATCAAAGCTTTTTATCGATGCGACTTTGAATCTCATAAACAACCCTCAAAAACCGCCTCAAGATTACGAATCGTTGATATCTTTGCCTATTGTCATAAACAAAAAGCTCATTGCCACTATCGATATTTTCTCAAAATACAAAAACGACTTCGATTCATCGACAACGGAAATTCTTACCGAAATCAGTACGAATATCCAAAAAGCTATAGAAAACATCACTATTACTAATATTTTATTTATCCTAAAAGAAGCGGTTGAAAAAAGTTTTCAATGGGTAGTAATAACGGACAAACAAGGAAACATCCTTTATGCAAACGACGTAGTATTTAAGTTAAGCGGCTACTCAAAAGACGAACTTATAGGCAAAAACGCAAATATATTCAAATCGGGACTACATAATAAAGAGTTTTACAAAAAATTATGGAATACGGTCACAAAAGGTGAAGTTTTCGAAACGGAAATAATAAACAAACGCAAAGACGGTACACTTTTTTATCTAAAAGACAGAATAGTTCCCGTAAAAGTAAACGACAACTACTTCTTCGTCTCCCTTGGTATGAACATTACAAAAGAAAAAGAACTCGAAGCGAAAATAAGCGATTTACAATACCTCGATTCTTTAACGGCTCTTTTGAATAGAGACGGATTTTTGACAAAATCGAAAAAAATCATAGAAGAATATCCGAACCAAAAATACGCCCTTTTACTTATAGACATAAAAGACTTCAAAATCATTAATAAAATAAAAGGCTCGAAATTCGGAGACATCGTCCTAAAAAACATCGCAAACATATTAAAAGAAAATTTTGCCAACTATCTACCCTCAAGAATAGGAAACGACGAATTCGCACTTTTTATACCTTTTAACAACGAAAGCGAAATAATTATCCACGCCCAGCAAATAATAGAAAAAATTAAAAACCTGACTTTTCCGGAGTACAACCCTTCCGTAAATATCGGAATCGCTTATTATTTCTCACACGCCTACACCCCGAAAAGACTGCTTGAATGCTCCTCAATCGCACTTCACATAGCAAAACAAAACGAAAACAGCTTTGAAATATACAACCCGAGCCTCTCGCATAGCCTAACCGTATATATAAAAACGAAAAGCGCCATAAACAAAGCTCTAAAAAACGACGATTTCGAATACTATTTCCAACCTTATTACTCTCTTAAACAAAAAAAATTCATAGGTGCGGAAGCGCTTTTGAGGATAAAAAACACCCAAATGAGTACCGAAAGCTTCATACTTTACGCCGAAACAAGCGGAATAATCAAACAAATAGAACAAAAAATGCTAAAAAAATTAGCCGATACCGCAAGAAAAATAAAAATACCAATATCTTTTAATCTCTCATCAACCTCACTAAAAGACAAAAAACACGTTGAAAATATTATCTCTTTTTTTAAAGGTATAGAAGAAAATATAACTATAGAGGTTACCGAGAGATTACTTGTTGACGGAAGTTTCGAAATTTTTAAAAAACTAAAAGAAAAAGGTTTTAAAATAGCAATTGACGATTTCGGCAGCGGTTACGCATCTTTTAAATACCTAAAAAACCTTTATGCAGATATCCTAAAAATAGATAAAGATTTCGTACAAAATATCAATTCATCCGAAAACGATAAAAAAATCTTCGAAATAATCCTCGATTTCGCAAATAAATTCAATATGCAAACCATTTCCGAAGGAGTAGAGACAAAAGCACAAGAAAAAACCTTAAAAGAACTAAATTGCGACCTGATTCAAGGATTTTTATACTCAAAACCTCTACCTCTAAATAAATTACAAAATCTTTTTAAAAAATCTTCCCAAAAAATCTTGACATAAAAAATTTTTTTACTTATAATTTCAATCCACAAAGACAAGCGAAACGGAGTGTAGCGCAGTTTGGTTAGCGCACCTGGTTTGGGACCAGGGGGTCGGGGGTTCGAGTCCCTCCACTCCGACCATTTAAACCCACTATAAGTGAAAGCTTACCTGAGCTTCTCACTTGTGGTGGGTGTAGCTCAGGTGGTTAGAGCGCCAGGTTGTGGCCCTGGAGGTCGCCGGTTCAAGTCCGGTCATCCACCCCATTGCTCTATCCAGTTCAGCGTCCGTAGCTCAACTGGATAGAGCAACGGACTTCGGATCCGTAGGTTGTAGGTTCGAGTCCTACCGGACGCGCCAAAACCTAAAAAGCTTTAAAAAATAAGCGCCCTTAGCTCAGCTGGATAGAGCAACGGCCTTCTAAGCCGTAGGTCGCAGGTTCGAGTCCTGCAGGGCGTACCACTTTTATCATAAATTTCTCCTAATAAGCGGGAGTGGCGGAACTGGCAGACGCGCCAGACTTAGGATCTGGTGCCGCAAGGCGTGGAGGTTCGAGTCCTCTCTCCCGCACCATTTGAAACCCCCATAAATACGATGTTTTGATAACTTTTAAACTGATGAGGTGTCCTCAAAGGTGTCCGTTTTTAATCAATTTTCTCAAATTTCAACTTCATTTAATTCATAATCTATTCATCAAAAACAATGTTTCAAAACTTCACACTTACTAAAATTTTCAAAATATTTGTTTAGTTTTATGGAAACTTTCAAAAGCTGTGTTTCCTTTTGTTTCCTTGTCAAAAATCTTGTTGCCTTTTGTTGACTTTTCAATTTGCCCGTAAACTTCTGTTAACTTTTTCTGATAACCAGTTCACCTTTATAGGCAAAAGCTGGGAATTTATGGTGCTTTTTTTCACTTTTAGCTGGGATTATGCCGATAAAAAAGGAGTTCATAAGCAGTTGCAGTGTTGTATTGCTGAGCTTAGACAGGGGCTTAGCAAGGGGTCGGTAAGCAGGATACCCCACCCCCTTAAAAGCGGTTTTTGTTTTTGCAAGGCTAAGCGTCCGATTGCTAATATGCAGGGTAAATAATCTTTAACCCACCCCCTCTCAAAAGTTAACTGGTTAACTCCTTGGTTAACTTTTTGTCAAGCGGTTGACATTTTGGTTGACAAATCAGTTGACATTATAAAAAGCCGTAACATCTCCTAATTTTCGACAATTTTCCTACTTTTAAACAGATAAATTTTTGTCAAGTATTATGTCAACTGGTTGACATTTTTTGTCAAGTGGTTAACTTTTTGGTTAACTCTCTTAGAAGCCCTAAATTTCGGTATATTTAAAGAAAAAAATTAACTAAATTTGTCAACCGATAGTTAACTACTTGACATCGGTTAACTCTTTAAAAACTCCTATATTTCGGGAATATTAAGCATTTTGTCAAGAATGTTAACCACTTTTTTTTCAGTTTTGTGTGTGTAAAAGCTGGGGTTGGCGACCACCGCAGGCGATTTTCACCTCAAAGGACCCGCTTGCTTTTTAAGGTCCTTGTTGGGTCCTTTTTTGCTTGAATTTCATTTGCGGGCACTCGCGACTCCAAATTTCATACACTCATAACGAAAATTTTTACTTCAAATATTCAAACAATGAAAAATCGCTATATAATGTAAGCGATTTAAAATCATTCCTTGAAGTAAACCTAAAAGTTTCAATAATGTTAAACAATAATTTTTGAAAAACTGCTTAAAAACTACCGATATTCCTTGCTTTTAAAAAGAAGTTTCAAAAATGATTATTGAAATATTTAAACCTAAAAAAATTGTATTGTGTGAGTGAATTTTGGGAGTCGCAAGCCCCGCAGCCAAAACTTTCGCTAAGCAGGACCCGCTTATTCTCTTATAAGTTCCTTAGTGTAAAGATAAAGCGTAAGCAAAATAAAAGAAGTTGAGATTATTAAAGCCGCAATATCGTTTTTGATGAAAATAGTTAAAACAATACTCAATATCACCCAGCTTACGACCGCTATTGTTAAAGCAATAACAAACCTTGCTATTTTCCACATTAAAATAATATCTTTCATTTATCCAGCCTTACACTTAATCATTACTTCATTATATCATAATTGAAAAAGCCGGTATGAGCGTTTTTAAACCTCATCGGCTACCTACATACTTGAAAATCATTTTCGTTGATTGTAGAGGCTAATATAGGGCAATTTGAGAGTGTTTTATTTGATTGAGACTTTTTCCATTAATTGAAGTTTTAAGTCTTTGTAATTTACTTTTTTTGTTTTTAAATATTCATTATAAAAATTCACAAAATCATCAAGGGTTTTAATACCATACCAATGTTTTAAAAGTTCCTCATCTAAAAGAGAGTGAAAATATCTACCGACCATTATTTCATAAGGAATATTTTTAATTGCATCGTCTAAAGTATCAGATTTTATTTCACTTATAAGCTCAATACCAAACTGCTTTAAATACTCTCTCATTAAGAATATGTCTTCCTCTAACGTTGAAATATTTATCGCATTACCAGATTTGTCTATAAATTCTCCTGAGTATCTGTCTATCTCACTATAAAAGTTCAAATATGTTCCCGTATCAGCCATAAAATAAAACTCAGTTTCAATACTATCCTCACCTAAATCCTCATATTCCATAAACTCTTTAGCCTCTAATAGTAAGTCTTCCATACTTGCTTTTAGGAAGTTTGGATTTGCTATTGTCTTTAACTGACTACCGCTTGTCTCTCTTATTGCCTTAATAGCTCTTGCATATATAGCCGTTATGAGTTCTACTTCTTCATACTTAGATGATAATCCCCTAAATACTTCTAAATGTTTCTTATAGGTGTTAACTTTTAGATTATAAGTTTCAAAATGTTTTTGTAAGTTTCCTAAGAGAATAAAAAGTTTTTTTTCAAAAAAAGAAAGATTTGCGTATATATATTTAATTCTTTCTATTTTATTCTTACTATTATAACTATCTATATTATACTTACTATTGTCAGACATTGATGTCTTAGGGGGTAAGACATTCGTGTCGAAAGGGGTCGGACTTTGATGTCCTACCACCTCGGACATTGATGTCGTAAGGGTAAGACCTGTATGTCCTAAGGTGAAGTATGTTTTACTGCCTTTTTCTAATGCAAAATATTTTCTAATTAAGCCTAATTTTTGCAGTTTTTCAATTATCCTTAACATCTGTCTTTTAGTGGAAATATTCAAAAGCGGATTATCCTCAATAATCTTTTTGTAAGCTATATGAGTATATTCCGTATCGTTGATGATTATTCTGCTTTGTTTAATCTTTTTGTGTTCTGTGGTGCATAACTGAGCTATATATTCAAATATAGCTATATCTTTTAAATCCAGCCATATCTGTTGCTCTTTTGGCTTATCTTTGTTATAATCACTTAGAAACTCATAAAAGGCTTTTTGCCTTATCGTTATAAACTCTCTCATTAATTTCCCTTTTTGATGAGGTTGTTATTTTTCCTGTAAGGCGATTTTGTTACAATCAATAGGCAGGTAGCGGCAAGCCTTTTTTAATGCCTCAGACTTGCTTTTAGCCGGTAATACGATAGCTTTTTTACCTGCCTCTATCTGATATAAGCCGTTGTCTAATTTATATATTTTTACCTCAGCGTTTTTCATTGATAATCCTTACTCATCCAGCTTGTAAAGCCGCTTTTTTTGCTTTTAAATATTCGATAATTTTTTCAGTCAACGCCACCTGACCCTTTGAAGTTACATAGGTTGTCTTAACCTGTTTTTCCCCGGTAGGCGTATGAATTGCCTTGGTTTTAACTTCAAAATATCCCCTGTCTATATACGCCTGATACGGCTCATTATTTATCATAAGATAGCCGTTATCCCTTAGCCATTTAAAAAGCCGGTTTTGACCTATTGTATAGCCTCTCTTGCTTATGATTTTCGCCCATTCTCTTATTTTGATTGAAGTTTTGGAAGTTTCTACCTGCTTAGCAAAAACTATATAAGGCAGGTTTTGCTGGAGCTCTTGTTGAAGTTCTATCCTCTTTTGCTTTTCCTCTTTGAATTTTTGTAAAATCTCAATCATAAAGTCAGGATTATTTAAAGTCTTTTCTATTACTTCATCTGTGGCGTATAAGCCGTGTTTTCTAATTGCCGGTAATACTTCATTTGTTACCCAGCGTTTGAATTTTTTGGCTTGTGGGAGTTTACTATTGAAAACCAACGCATAAAAACCGCTTTCGTTAATAATAGTCATCTCTTGCATTCCACCGGGTGTCGGTATTTTACCGACCCCTTTGTCTTCTTTATCCACTAATTGTCTAATAGCGTCTGCCGGTCTTTTGTATCCAAGTATAGTTGCGACGTCTTTTGCTACAAACCAAGGTTCACCTGCCTCATCTTTTAAAACTCTTACCGCTCCGAATTGGTGATTATTGAATACTTTGATTTCCATTATTTCCCCTCCAATGATAATATTTGCTCTTTCAATTCTTCACTTAGATTGTTAAGCAGTTCATAAAGCTCGTTAATATCATTCACAACCTCATCGAATGCTATAACCTCATCTTTCATCTCACATTTTTCATCAAATATCTTTAATAATTCACTCAGCCTGTCCGTTTTTTCACCCAAAAACCTAAGGGCAATATCAATATTTTTAGCCGTTCTATCAATATGACAGATAGTTTCATTCATTTAATATCCTTTTGCATAATCGCATATGTGGAAGTTCCTATTCTTCTTTGGATAGTATCAAGACTTTCAGTGATTTTGTCTAAGAGCCGTAGAGCGTTTCTCGCATTGTCTTTGGTGTATTCGTCCAAATCGTCATCTTGAATAAATTTATCGGCTATAAAACTATCAAGGGCACTTATAAAAGCCAAAACGTTATCCAGCTCGACATCCGCATCGCTTAAATTGCTGATTATGTCATCTCTTGATAGTTCTATTAAAGGATGTTTATTCCAAAAATGAGCCATTTCATCTTTTAAACTGACTAACTTACTCTCACCTCTTGGCGTTATTGCTATCGCTTTTTCATCTTCTACCGGAATTATTCTTGCTATTTTCATTTGATACCCCTTTATGTTATAATTTTTTGCTATTTTGATTTGATACCCTTAGAGGCTTTTGCCTCTATTCTGTCTATGATTTCATCTTTTAACTCTAATAACCTTTGCTTTACCTCATCATCGTTTGCTAATTTATAACTTGTGATTTTTCCTATACCGCTTGGAATATTCACTATGCCGCTTTTGCCGATATACTTTCTTATCTCCACGATTATTTTTGATAAATGCGTAAAAGAGCAGTTATTTACGACTCTATTTAGCTCTTCTCCAGCTAACAGCTTATCTATACACTCAATTACACGTCGGCTGTTAAGCGTTCTCCAATTGATAGATTTCATTACCCGCCTACCATTTCGATTTTGTGGTCTTCAAGCCATTTTTCAATCTCGCTCCTTTTGTATCTGATGAATTTCCCGACTTTGCTGTATGGAATGCGTCTTTCCATTCTCATTCTGTTTTGTGCGTGAATGCTTATGCCGTATTCCTCTTGCAGTTCCTCAGGCGTTAACCACTCTTTTTTCACCATACCTTTAATTGCCTCAGCCATAAGTCTTTGCACCTCATCTACTCCAAGCTGACTTAGCAGTTCCGCTCTATTCATTTTCACTCCTTTGTGGTGGTGTGTTTTTTGGTATTATATGATTACAAAAGTATTGTATCATATTTTTTGTATGATACAAAATTATCCTTGTATTATAAAAGGAGAAATATGAAAAAAAATGAGCTTTTAGAAAGATTAAGAAAAGATTTAGGATATAGCAGAAAAAAAATTGCTGAATATTTGGAAGTTTCCCCAACCACAATTGAAAGATATGAGAAAGGCAAATTGGATTTCAATGAAAGAATAAAGTATATCCAAGGCATCTCTGCTCTGTATGGAATAGATAGTTCTATTTTTAATGTAGACATAGATATAGATATAAGTGAAAAATATGTGAAACAGCATTTATTAACTAAATTTAGCAAAAATTTTAGACTATTACTTTATTTCTTAAATTTTGATATTACTAAAAAAGACTATCAAATATTTTTATCAGAATTAGTATTTAATTATTTTAATAAAAACACTAATTTTATCGTAAATTCAAACTCGTCACCATTATCTTTTAATAATTTAATTAATTGCTATAAAGACATAGAGATAGATTTTATAAATTCTGATAAAGAAGAAGAAATAATTTTAAAAAATTTGAAAGAAGACAAATATAAACAATGTCTTATATCTCAAATAATAGCGGTTGTCGCTATCAATACTTTTAATCCTAAAGATTTTTTTGAAAAAAATGTTATTGAATATATATTAAAAAATTTTGATAATCTCAATTTATTTGATTTTATAAAAAACTTAAATTTAATCGTTGCTACTGATTTAGGGAATATAGGTATAACTATAAAAGAAATACACGATATAAAAGCACAAATACTAATAAATTTTAATACATTACTTCAACAAGGTATTACCTTAACAAAAGAAAATATAAAACATTATCAATTTAAAATTGGAAAATTTGAAAAATCCCAAAGTATCCCAGCCCCAACCGACCCAAAAGACAAACAGATATGCGAACTGCTAAAATACGCCCCGCCTGCGTTTAAAGATAAGATAATAGAGAAGTTACTCAAGTTCAAGGATGAGGTGGAAGATATTTAATACACCTCATCAAAAATTATATAGTTATTATTTCTAATTCATCAATATATTTAAAATCTTTCAAATTAAGAGTAATAAGAGGCGTTTGTTTTATAATAGCTGTAGCAGCTATAAGAGCATCAGGCAGGTTCAAATTATGGCTTTTAGAGTATGTTTTGATAAGCTCCACTGCTTTTATAGAAATAGCCGGGGTTAAGTGATAAATATAAAAGTCTGATAAAAATTTATCAAGCTGATGAATTTCCCTCTTGTTAAAAGCTCCATAATAAAGTTCCATTTGCGTAATAGATGAAATTGCAAAGTCCTCATCTAAAGAGCTTAATTTTGTAGCAATGCTTTCATTTCCTTTAAATATCTCAATTAATATATTTGTATCTAATAAAATCATCTCCACGCTTTTTTTCTAATTTCTTCAATATCAATATTTTTATCTTTCCAAATTCCAACCATTTTATCAAAAGCGGGTTTTTTCTTAATGCTCGTTTGCACTAATTCCTGTATAAGTTCAGATATAGTAATATTTCTCTTTTGAGCTTCTTTTTGTAGTTGCTCAAATATATTGTCTTCAAAATAAACTTGAGCCGTTTTCATAATATACCTTTTTTATTATCATTATATCATATAATAAGCGATGAGGTTGATTTCGTTTGCTATAATATATAGGAGCAAGAGCAGGTGGAAATAATTTTTGTAGCTCATTATCCCACAAAATATCTTTATAATTCGACCTAAAATAGCCTACAATCAAAAAACTACCTCAGTAGGTATGTATATAGCCCAAAAGAAAAAGAGGCTTATTTCGGCTCTATTATTTCAAGCATTTCCTGATTTGCTTTTTGGGTAGAGGCGTGATAATTGATACTCACATACTTATTGATAGTCGTTGCGTTCTTATGCCCTAATACGCCGGATAAAATAGATGTGGAAACGCCTTTTTCAAGCAGGGCGGACGTTAAAATATTACGGCAGTAGTGCATATGAAATTCAGGCATTTTGATATGCTCTTTTAATTTATCCACCTGTCTATCGATTTTATTTATAGGCTTACCTTTTTTTACCGGACTTTCAAACACATAGCCGCTTGCTTTTGGACCTAACTCAAGCAGAGCCAGCTTAATAATAGGCGGCAGGTCATAACGCTGATTTTCATTCGGCTTAGTATCAGCTATCCAATAGTAATTATTCTCAAAATCAATATGTTCCCATTTTAAATTGAGTATTTCACTTTTTCTTCTGCCTGTAAGAGCGAATAAAAATAAAGCCCTGTAAAACGGGTCGTCGGCAAATACTTCCATTATGCCGGTATATACTTTTTTTAGCTTTTCTCCGGCATTCGTTACCATTTTTTTAGTATCTTTTACTTTTACGTTGATATTCTCTGCCGGATTTTCTTTGATAATTTTATTGCGGTGAGCGAATTTAAACACGGGCTTAATAACATCAAGCACTCTTTTTCTTGTAGTGCTTTTCAAGCCTTTATCTTTAAGAGCCGTAAGAATTTGTAATAAGTCAATCTCTTTTACCTTGCCTATTTTCTTTCTGCCTATTTCGTTTTTGAGGTATAAGTTATATATCCTGCGTCTTTTGTTATCCCAATTCTCAGATACGGGATTATTTTTCACATATAGTTCAAACACGTCATCAACGCTTAACGTCTCATTGAGTTTATATCCGCTTAAAATATCTTCCCTATATTGATTAAGCATACTAACCAGCTCTTTTTTATACTCTCTCAAACTCCAATTCGGACGTTCTTGTAAAGTCACTACCTTTCTGTATCTTTTACCATTGACTCTAAAATCAAATAAAAATTTCAGCTTATCTTTTTTATGCTGTTTGATATTTGCTAAACCTATACTTTTAAACTCTTTTGAATTGATAGCCATTGCTTGCCTCCATTCTGCCTCCACCCCGCCGGGTGTCCTCTTGGGTGTCCGTTTTTTAGCTATTTCATATCAAATCAAAGTATATCATATCAAAAAATAATTTCCAAAAAGCCCTAAAATACGGGGTAAAATCAAACGAAAGAAAATCAATGAAAAATACGGCGTGGAGGTTCGAGTCCTCTCTCCCGCACCATTTTAAAAATCACTTTGTTTAGTGTCTGACATTATAATTTTCCTAATAAAACCTTTGCATTTTATTCAATTTTTAGTAAAATATCTATCACAAACGGGGACATAGCTCAGCTGGTAGAGCACCACGCTGGCAGCGTGGGGGTCACGGGTTCGAGTCCCGTTGTCTCCACTTGTTCAAAAAATCCTTTAACTCTTCAAACGGCATTGGTTTTGCAAAATAGTATCCCTGAAGACAATCTGCATTAAGTTTTTGTAGTATTTCCACTTGCGTTTTTGTTTCTACTCCCTCAACAACCGTTTTTAACCCGAATTTATGAGCGAAGTTTATTATCGTTTCTACAATAGCCAAATCTTTTGTAGAATTTTCTATATTTTTAATAAATGACATATCAATTTTTATAAAATCAGCCGGTAAATCTTTGAGATATGTAAGTGACGAATACCCGGTACCGAAGTCATCGATTGAGAGTTTAAAGCCTTTTTGTTTAAAAAAACTGAAAATTTCTTTCGTATATTCGATATTTCCGGCTATTTCGCGCTCTGTCAATTCTATAATAACCGGCAAATTTTCGTATTCTCTAAAAAGAGTTTTGATATGTTTTTCATCACTAAGAGATTTTCCGGAGATATTAAAAGAAAGAGATATATCGAGTTTTTTTAGATATTCGATATATTTAGGAAACATTATTTTTTCAATCTCCTTAATATAGCCGCTATTTTCGGCAAAATCTATAAAAACGTCCGGATAAATCAGTTTGCCGTTCAAATCAATCCTCAAAAGTATTTCAGCCCCCACTATCTCAAAACTTTTTGCATCTACATAAGGCTGAAAATGATACACAAAAGCGTTTTTCTTAATAGCTTTTATTATCAACTCTTTTACGTCCGAGTATTCTTCTATTTTTTTCTGATATCTTCGCTAAAAAATTCGCTCGCGAAATCTCCTTTTTGTTTTGCAATCTCCAGCGCAAGATACGCTTTTTCTATCAGTTTTACAATATCTTTCGAATGCTCTGGATACAATGCTATTCCAACGTTTGCGGAGATTTTATTATGAAAGTTTCTTAGATGTTTTATTTTGTGCATCAGCCTATTTATTGAAGCAGTAATTTCGTTTTTACTCGAATATTCGGTCAAAACGGCAAACTCATCACCTCCTATTCTCGAAATAAATGCGTTTGAAAAGGTCTCTTTGAGGAGTTTTGCCATATCTTTTAAAAGCGCGTCACCTTGCGCGTTTCCGTTTAATTGATTGAATATTTTAAAGTCTCTCAAATCCACAATTATCAGTGCGTATTTATTATCGTTTAGTTTTTGTTTTAGGAGTTTTACGAACTCGCTTCTATTTAAAAGTCCGGTAATCAGGTCTTTTTTGAGTTTGTTTTGGAGTTTCTTTTCGTGAGTTATATCAAGCGCCAAAAAAATAAAATATTTTTTCCCGTTCGGAGCCAAAAGCGGAATTATTTTGGTTTTTAGATAAAAAGATTTACCGTATTTGTCTTTATTTATGAGAGTAGTTTCTACAATTTCGCCGTTTGATATTTTATTCCAAAGCTTTTGATAAAACTCTTCGTTGTGATATTCGGATTTAAAAACACTCGGAGTTTTTCCGAAAATCTCAGAAAAACTATAACCGCTCACCTCCTCAACGCTTTTGTTCGCATATAAAATTTTTCCGTCTTCATCCGTTATCAAAACCCACGAATAAGCTTTATCAAGAGCTTCTTGTAAAAGTTTCAGATAGGTCATATTTTCGCTCTTTTTGAGAGCAAACTCTATATCTTGCTTGGCTTCTTCGAAAATCGCAAGCGTTTTACTATCGAAATCATCGACATATTTGGAACAAACACCGATTGAAGCGTATATTTTCCCCTCTTTGTTAATAGGGAAAAAGAGTATTGAGTTGTAGTTTTTGCTTAACAAATCTTTTTTAATATCCTCATTGACAAAGTTAAACTCTTCAATAGAATTTATCACCAAAAATTCATCATCAAGCAGATATTTTACAGCACTACATCGATTTTTGTATTTTTCATCTGCTTTTAGATTTTCTCTTATTTTTAAAGACAACTTTTCATCAAAATTCCCCCGGCAATACTTAGGCTCCATCATATTAGTTTCTTCATTACGAATAGAAATACACACGCACTCAAAAGCGCCTTTTTTATAGAATATTTTCGGCTATGTTTTCAAAAATCTCTTTTTCGCTCTCTTTTGTAATTATCGTCTGGTTGATATCTTTCAAAATATCGATTAAAAAGTTTTTTTTCACATCCTCGCTAACATTCAAAGCAATAGCCAAACCGGCATATTTTCCTTCGTATTCGACTGTTTGAGACAAAAACTTTATATAAGTTCTTTTTTTATTTTTAGTGACTATTTCAAGAGGAGGATAAGGAGTGTGAAAGACCTCTCCTTTTAAGCGTCTGTTTATTGTCTCTCTTATTTTTTTTCTTAAATTTTCATCGGGAAACACATCCTCCGGAGCGATTTTAATTATCTCCTCTTTGCTCATTCCTATCAAATCACAAAAAGTCTTATTTGCATAAATTATCTTTTCTCTATACAAAATAACAGAAACATAAGGGTTTTCTTCAAAAAGTTTGAGATAATCTTCTATTTTCATACGCTCCTCCGATACTTTAAAACAACATCGGCATATTTTTTTTACAAATTAAAACTCTCTTTTCAACATATCCTTCATCAACCTAAACATACCACCTTTTAGATTAATCACCTCTATTCCGTTTTTTTCCAAAATTTCGGCAGCTACAGCGCTCCTATGTCCCGTACGACATATAATTGCGAATTTTTTCACTCCGTTTTTTTTAAGAGTTTGCAAAAAATCCCTATTTATCGACCCGTCACGCAGAAAAAACGTATCTCTTAAGGCTCCCGGTATCACACCCGTAGCTTCCCACTCCGGAGGCGTTCTTATATCTACAATCGTAATGTTTTGATTACGGAGTTTTTTTATATTCTCAACCGTAGCGTCCACAGAAGTAAAACCAAAAGCGGCTATCGCAAAAAATAATAGTATAATTTTTTTCATAAAAACTCCTAAAGGCTGAAATTGTATAGTTTCAAAAAACTACTAAACGAAATAAAAAAATACAAACGCGAATTTATTCTCGCTCAGATTATAGCATTAATAGCCACTATAATATCAATACCGATACCCCTTTTAATGCCTTTACTTATAGATGAAGTACTTTTACATAAGCCCGGCTTATGGACCAAGACCATAAGTGCGGTTTTCGGAAACTGCTCTGCGTTTTGTTACGTATTAGTCACTCTTTTTGTGGTGGTCTTTTTAAGAAGCGCCTTTATAGCCCTAAACGTCGCACAAACATACTTTTTTGAAAAAATAACCAAAGACATCACTTACAAAATTAGAATCCGCGTCTTAGAACACCTGAAAAGACTTTCCCTAAACGAATACGAAAACCTAAAAACGGGGGATATCGCAAGTCGTCTGATTAGCGACGTAAATACTGTAGAAGAATTTTTAATAAAATCGGTCTCAAAATTCGTAATTTCAGCACTTACGTTAATAGGAGTGGCGGTTGTACTTCTTCTTATCAATTGGAAACTCGGACTTTTTATATTGCTTTTAAATCCTTTTGTCGTTGTGCTGTCTGGTAAAATCGCCAGAAAAGTCAAAAAATATAAACGCGAACAAAACAAGGCAATAAGTATCTTCCAAGAAGCACTGATAGAAACGCTTGAGCTTTTCGAGCAGATAAAAGCATACAACAAAGAAAACTTCTTTTTCAAAAAACTTATAGGTTTATCAAAAGAGCTCAAACAAAAGTCTTTTGAATTCAGCTACAAAAGCGAGGCGTTTAGTAGGGCGAGTTTTTTGATATTTTTGATAGGATTCGAGGTATTTAGAGCCGCCGGAATTTTGGCGGTTGCATACGATACTTTGAGTATCGGACTGATGCTGGCAGTATTTGGGTATCTTTGGTTTATGATGAGCCCTATGCAAGAGATTATCAATATCCAATACGCATATTTCGGCGCAAAAGCGGCTCTTGAGCGAATAAACGAAGTGCTGGAGCTTCAAAAAGAACCTATTTTTCCGCATAAAAAAGACCCTTTTTCTCAAAACGTCACAATAGAAGTCAAAAACTTAAGCTTCAAATATAAAGAGAGCGATTGGATACTAAAAAACGCAAACGCTACCATAAAACCAAACACAATTACCGCACTAATTGGCGCCAGCGGTGGCGGAAAAACCACGTTTGCAAAGCTGATTTCGGGATTTTTCGTACCGAATGACGGCGATATTTTATATAACGGCGCAAGTTTTAAAGAAATAGGCCTGGACAAAATCCGCCAAAACGTCGCATTGATTTTGCAAGAAACAAGACTCTTTAACGACACTTTGCGTTTTAACCTTACACTCGGCAAAAATTTTGACGAACAAGAAATATGGGAAGCTCTGAGACTTGCTGAGCTAAAAGATACGGTCGAAAAGTGGCCTGAAAAACTCGATACGTATGTCGGTAAAAACGGAGTAAAACTCAGCGGCGGGCAAAAACAGCGCGTAGCAATTGCAAGAGCCCTGCTTCATAAGCCCAAAATAGTAATTTTAGACGAATCCACCTCTGCCCTTGATATCGAAACGGAAGATAAAGTATTCAAAAACATAGAACCTTTCCTAAAATCCAGAACCTCTATCATCATCGCGCACAGAGCCGAGACAATCTCAAAAGCCGAAGAGATTTTGATGGTAAAAGACAAAAAAATCGTTACTCTCTCTCCAAAAACTTCTTAGCGCCTTTTAGTTTTTTTGTCTGTTTTTTGAGCCACTCGTCAAGCTCGCTTAAATCTTTTCTTTTATGACACAGCGCTATAACTTCATACTGAGGGTGGTTTGCAAAGCGTTTTTTCATTTCGCTTTTTGGAAGTTTAAGAGCTTTTTTGATATCTCTTTTTAGGTTGTGATATTTTTTGTTAAATAATTCGTGAATCTCTTTTACATATTCGTATTTTTCGCTTTTTGGATTCAAAATCCCATACAAATCATCAATATTCCTATCAAGCGCCATTTGGATGATATTGTTCTCTTTTATATCCCCTAAAATTTTATGTCTTTTTAGATATTCGTCGGTTTTGAGTTTTACGAATTTCATATCTTCAAATATCAAAACCCACCCCTCTTTACTAACACAAACCTCTTTTTCTTCCAAATAATCTCTCAAAGGTTTCGGCTCACACACCGGCGCACACTCGACATTATATTTTTGCGCCTTTTTTTCAAATTCCAAATCATACTCCCCGGTTTTTAAGTCCCTCACCTGAATTAAAATCAAAGCTTCTTTTCCATAATCCATTACCACCTGACTTTTTTCAGAAACATACTCAAAAAGAGGAATTTTCCCCTCATCAAAACATTTCAAAATAAACTCTTTTAAATTAGGAGATTTTTTCAAGATTTCATTAGAACGCAACGCCTGATAAGAATCGAATCTTAGTTTGCTTTTAAAGTAAATTTTTCCGTCTATCAATATAGGCTGCATAAGCGTTCCGTCTATTTTTTCTTGGACTTTTATAATTTTTTTATCTATCAAATCCTCCACCATCCAACCGGGCGCTTGGTTTAGCTCGAAAAACTTATGAATCCCTAAAAATCTCTCCCATTTTCCGTCGTTTTTAATAAAAGTAAGAGCCCTAAGCTCCCATGCATTATATTTCTTAAACTCTTCAAAATCCCCTTGTTTATAATGATACACCGCTACTTCTTTTCCCAAAAATTCGAAATCTTTTCTAAAAAACTGCTTGGAATTCTCAACGATATAATCACACTCTTCTTTACTCGGTAAATAAAACATAAACCGCAACCTTTAAAATTTTTTAGTGTAATTATATCAAATTATGGTTTTTAATCGTCGTTTTTTCGAATATGTTAAAATACCTTTCAAAGGATGAATAATATTTCAGATTGTCATTTAAATATCAAGTTTTTTTAGTACAATACGCACATAAAAATTGACTTTAGGAGAATAATGCTAAAAATAATAACAAACCACCATTTAATTTCTTTAGTAGGCTCATTGGATAAAAACACGATTCAAAAAGCCTATTACCTAAAAAAAGAAAAAAATATGACAATAGACCTAAAAGAGCTAAAAAGTATGGATTACGAGGGTGCTTTGTTTTTGGTGGAGCTCTCAAAAAACCACAAAATCATCAATCTGCCTCCTCATTTAAAAGAACTTTTTAATTTCGTAGCTCAAAATGCAAAAGATTTAAAAATTCCGGAGCAAAAAACAAACTTTTTATTTCACGCATCAAACTACCTAAACGACATCTTTTTCGCAATAAAAGAAAACACTATAAACTTCCTCCTTTTTTTCGGCGAATTTATCTATTTTTTGATATTTTTAATCACACATCCTTGGAAATTCAGATTTAAAGAAACGGCGGCCATTATCGTAAAAGCAGGAGCCGGGGCGTTGCCGATTGTGGGGCTTACTTCTTTTTTGGTGGGTGTTGTTATGGCATATCAGGGCGCTATGCAGCTTAGCAAATTCGGAGCCAATATCTTTATCGTAGATATGCTTGATATCTCTATTTTTAGAGAAATAGCCCCTCTAATAGCAGCTATAGTCGTAGCCGGTAGAAGCGCATCCGCTTTTAGTGCCGAAATAGGAGTAATGAAACTCACGGAAGAAATTGACGCTATGAAAACATTGGGATTCGAGCCTTTTTGGTTTTTGGTAATTCCAAGAGTAATAGCGATGATTATCGCAATGCCTCTAATCGTGTTTTTCGCCGATATGATAGGGATTTTGGGAGGTATGATAATCTCGGCTCTTAGTTTAAACATCGGATTTGATATGTTCCTAAACAGAACCCGAGACGTTTTATCTTTAACGCAAGTTTTCATAGGGCTTGGAAAAGCTCCGTTTTTCGGAATAGTCATAGCGCTTATCGGAACGTATAGAGGTTTTCAGGTGCGAAATTCTACTCAAGATATAGGAAAATACACCACAAAAAGTGTCGTAAACGCTATATTTTGGGTTATTGCGCTTGATGCCATATTTTCAATTATCTTTGCAAAGTTCGGAATATGAAAGAAATAATAAAAGTAAGAAACCTAACGACTAAGTTCGGACAAAAAGTAGTCCACGACAACATCAGCATTACGATTTACGAAGGCGAAATTTACGGCATTTTAGGAGCCAGCGGAAGCGGAAAAAGTACTCTTTTAAGAGAGATGATACTATTAGAACACAGCTTTAAAGGGCTTATTGAAATAATGGGAAAAGACATCACGAAACTAAGCTTAAAAGAAGAGATAGAGCTCAAAAAAAATTGGGGTGTTTTGTTTCAATTCGGGGCACTTTTCAGCTCTTTAAACGTACTTGAAAATATAAGCGTAGTCCTTGAAGAATATACCGATTTACCGGAAGAGTTCATAATCAAAACAGCCATATCAAAACTAAAACTCACCGGCTTAAAAGAAGAAGTCGCCTACCAAATGCCGAAAAACTTAAGCGGAGGTATGGTAAAAAGAGCGGCACTCGCAAGAGCCTTGGCGCTTGATCCCAAACTCCTCTTTTTAGACGAACCCACAAGCGGCCTTGACCCGGTAAGCGCAAGGGCTTTCGATTCGCTGATTAAAGAGCTACACTCGCTTTTCAAACCGACGGTCGTTATGGTGACACACGACCCTCAAACAATCGCAAACGTTTTAGATAGATTTTGTATATTAATAGACAAAAAAGTGGTATTCGAAGGGACATTCGACGAAGCAGTAAAATCCACAGACAAAAAAGTCCAAAAATTTTTAAAACCAATATTAATGGAGATAGAATGAATAGAAGAGTAAACTACATAATCCTCGCGGTTTTTACCCTGCTTTTAACGGCAGGTGCGGTATATTTCATATATTGGCTCGGTAAGTTTAACGCAAACAAAAAACCCAAAAACTACTACCAAGCGATTTTTCACGAATCCGTCTCAGGACTTAATATCGCCTCACCCGTAAAATATATGGGTGTGAATATCGGAAGCGTAAAAAAAATCACTATCAACCCGAACGAGCCGAACTCCGTAATCGTAACTTTTACGGTAGATAAAAATATCCCTCTTAGAAAAGACTCGTACGCAGTACTCGAGCTTGAAGGAATTACGGGATTAAAATATATAGAAATCGAAGGAGGAAGCAAAAATTCCCCTATTCTCAAAACGTCAAAACACCACCCCGCAACAATCAAAACAATCCCGTCATTCAATGCAAAACTTTTCGAAGCGTTATCGAGTACTACGGACAAACTAAACACATTACTCGATAATCTAAATACGATATTAGACCCTAAAAAAGCTTCTCATTTACAAAATATGCTTATACATCTCGAAAAAATCAGCGCATATTTAGACAAAAACAAATATATGCTAAAAGACACTATCCAAAACTTCAATCAATTACAAAACAACCTAAACAAAACTATCACCGCCTTACGAAAAGACATTCACAACCTCACAACTCATACGATTAAAACTGAAAAAGCATTTACTCAAAACTTCAATCAGCTAAACTCAAACGTCTCTTCTTTCGTAAAAAACAGCAATATTTTAATTTCCGAGCTTACAAAAAAAACAAAAGAGGGACAGTTCGACCTAAAAGACGCACTGCTTGAGAGTTTCAAGCCGATAGACACCACAAGCAACGAAATTAAAAAAGCCACAATAAAACTCGAAAACCTATTAAACGAACTCCAAAATTCACCAAGCGATATTATTTTCAAAAAAGCAAATCCACCAAAAGGACCTGGAGAATGAAAAAACTACTTCTGATAACACCTCTTTTTTTTCTTGCGTGCAGCAGCAAAAACGTAGTAACGAACTACACGATAAATCCGAACGTCCAAATCACGCAAAAATCCGATAAAACGATAAACCTGCAAATCCAAACGACCCCTATCTTACAAACAAGAAAAATATATTGGCAAAAAGGCTTTGAGAAAAACCCGTACCTCTACTCTCAATGGATAGATGACTTTGACAACCTCATAAAAAAAAGCGTATATAACGCACTCTTTAACGCCTACAAAGCGGTCTATTTCGATAAAAAAGCCGACATAAACCTAAAACTCTTCGTCACAAACGCAACCCACGTCGTTACCAAAAACTCATCTTACGTAGTGCTTGATATCAAAGCATACGCAAACGACAAAACAAAAGATTTCCACTACAAAATCCCATGCTCCCCTAACGCAAAAAGCGCCGTTGCGGCATTTAACAAAGCGGTGGAAAAATTTGAGAAGGATTTGGTAGAGTGGTTAGGAGGTTTTTAATCCTCCAACCAATTTTGAAGCTTTAAACCTTTAATTCTTCCGAACTCTTTTGTGTTATTCGTAACCAAAACGGCATTCAAACTCTTTGCATGAGCCGCAATTTGTAAATCATACGCCCCTATAATTAGTCCTTGTTTTTCTAGTTCCACTCTTATTTTCGAATACTCTTTTGCAGCTTTTATATTAAAATCAACGATTTCAAAGTTATTTAAAAACAAATCAACGATTTTGATAAGCTTTTTAGAGTTTTTCTTTTTTGCGCCATACAATAACTCACTCGCGACGATAGAAGATATTATAATGTTTTTGTTTTCAAGTTTCGATTTCGGAATAAACCCTTTAATAATATACGAGCAAATATTCGTATCCAGCATATAAAACATTAAAAAATCTCTTTTGACGGAGTTAAAGGCTGATTTCTCTCATCTAAAAAATCTTTTGTTATCTCTTTGTTTTTTTCTATAAGTTCAAACAACTCGTCTAAAGAGTTTTTTTTGGGAACAATTACTATTTTATCCCCTTCTTTTTTAATTTCGACCAATTCTACATTATCGTCAATAAAATTTTTAGGAATCCTAATGGCCTTTGAATTTCCGTTTTTAAAAACTTTCGTAATCATTTTTATCTCCTTGTATATACAAAAAGTATATATTATTTAGAATTTTTTGTCAAATACCCTCCCCCTCCCGGTGTTTTGATTATAAGCTCGTCGCCTTTTTGGGCTTTAAAGCTGTTTTTGCCGGTTAGGTTATAGATTTTTCCATTTCTTAAAAGCAAATTTTCACCTTTTTTGCCCTCACTACCGCCTTTTAGTCCGTATGGAGCGAATACTCGTCTTTCCGTTAAGAGATTCACCTCAACGTCTTCAAGGAATTTATAAACTCTTTTCAGCCCGTCTCCACCTCTGTATTTTCCGTCTCCACCGCTGTTTTTTCGGATACTGAATTCCTTTATCATCACGGGATATCTTCTCTCAATAACTTCAACGTCGGTGATTTTCGTATTCGTCATATGGGTATGCACTCCGCCGGCTCCATCAAACCCGTCCCCGGCTCCCGCACCACCGCCTATGGTTTCATAATATCCGAAATTTTCATTTCCAAAAATTACATTATTCATACACCCCTGACTCGCCGCCACCACTTCAAAAGCTTTAAATATCACGTCAACTATTCTTTGGCTGGTAGTCACGTTTCCGCCCACTACCGCCGCTTCTTTTGAAGGATTTAAAATCGAATTTTCATCGACTTTTATTTCGATATTTTCCAATATTCCCTCATTTAGCGGGATATCCTCATTTAGCATTACCCTTATAGAATACATCACGGCGCTTCTAAGCACCGAAAAAGGCAGGTTTTGATTGCCAAAAAGCTCCGGTGAGCTGCCTCTAAAATCAAAAACTATTTTTTCATCCCTGTAAGCTCTAAATTTAATAATCGCTCCGTTATCAAGATACTCGGTAGCGCTCACTTCTTTTAAATTTTCAAAAAACTTCTCAACTTTCCCAGCGCTGATTTTTTTGATTTCTTCAAAAAACCAAAGCATTTCTTTGATATCAAGCCTCTTTAGCTCCTCAATCCCCGCCATATTCGCAGCAATCTGGGCTTTTATATCGCTTATGTTTTCTTCTATTTTCCTTGCACCGGCACTTTTTAAAATATCTCTTATTTTTTCTTCTTTAAATTCGCCATCTTCCACAATCTCAAAACTCTCAATCACAGCCCCCTCTTCTTGCAAAGTCTTCGAAAAAGGCGGCATACTTCCGGGCACCACCCCACCGATATCGGCGTGATGACCTCTGCTTGCCACCCAAAAAATAAGTTCTCCGTCTTTAAAATAAGGCGTCACAACCGTGATATCCGGCAGATGAGAGCCTCCTTCGTAAGGAGCGTTTGAGATGTAAGTAGCCTCTTTTATTTCGTGTTTTTTGATAATCGATTTAACAACTGCGCTCATACTTCCAAGATGCACCGGAATATGAGGCGCGTTTGTGATAAGGTTGCCCTCTTTATCAAAAATAGCGCACGAAAAATCCTCTCTTTCTTTGATATTCGCACTCATTGCCGTCTTTTTAAGAATATCCCCCATTTTTGTGGCTATGAATTTGAGTCTGTTTGCGTATAAGCTTAATTTGGCTTCTTTTAAAAGCGCCGTTTCTTTGATGTCTTTTAGTTTAATCGTAATATCTCCGTATTCGTTTATCTCCGCAATACTTCCCTCATCCAGTAAAATAGTGGAAGTGTTTTGAAGTATCAAAGCCGGTCCTTTTATTACGTTACCGGCAAAAATATCCTTATAAACGTCCGCTTTTTGCCATTTTCCGTTTAGAAAAATCTCTTTTTGTTTAAAAGGCTTCATTTTTGCTGACTTAATTCTTGCTCTTTTTATACTTTCGCTTTTTTTGACATACACTTT
The DNA here is from genome assembly GCF_003752135.1 of Caminibacter pacificus. Taxonomy (NCBI): domain Bacteria; kingdom Pseudomonadati; phylum Campylobacterota; class Epsilonproteobacteria; order Nautiliales; family Nautiliaceae; genus Caminibacter; species Caminibacter pacificus. The sequence goes on along the minus strand of NZ_RJVK01000004.1, from coordinate 23,031 downwards.
TTTAATGCTTTCCACGATTATTTCGCTATCGAGCAAAAATCCGAACATTCTTTTGTATTTAGCCTTAAATTCTTCCAAAAAGTCTTTTTTATACTCAACCTCAATCGCGGTATTGGTGTTTTTGTATTTTAAAAACACTTTTCTCTCATCCGCACCCTCAAAAAGCTTCTCAAAATCAACTTCTTCTATCTCTTTTTCCACCACAATCGTTTCGCTTTTTGTAATATCCGCATTTGCTATGCCGTAGGCTGAGAGAATACCGCTTTGAGCGTGTATAAAAATCTCTTTTATTCCGAGTTTCCTCGCCACCCCTACTGCATGCTGAGCCCCGGCTCCTCCGAAGCTACAAAGCACGTGCTCACTCGGGTTAAATCCTTTTTTGACAGTGATTTCTTTTATTGCGTTTGCCATATTTTCGTTTGCCACGTCCAAAAACGCTTCTGCCACTTCTTCTATGCTTTTGCCGACTTTTTTTGCAATTTCTTCAAATTCTCTTTTGCTCGCCTCAATATCCAATGGCTCTTTTCCGCTTTTTCCAAAAATTTTCGGGAAGTTTTCGACATCTATTCTTCCGGTGACGGCATTTGCGTCGGTAATGCTAAGATACCCGTCTCTTCCGTAGCAAAGTGGTCCGGGGTTAGAGCCGCTGCTTTCAGGCCCTACCAAAAACATCCCGTCTTTATAAAAAAGCCTGCTTCCCCCGCCGGCTGCGACGGTGTGAATATCCACCATAGGATAGCTTATGTAATGCCCGGCGATTTTATCGAAATACTTAAGCTCAATCTCTCCGTCAAACCTGCTGACATCCGTACTCGTTCCGCCCATATCAAATCCGATTAGCGCTTTATCTTTGTATATGGTCTTTAACGCCACGACTCCGCCTGCCGGACCGCTTAATATGGAATTGGCACCTCTGAATTCATCCGCACCGCAAAGCCCGCCGTCACTTTTCATAAAATAGATATTTTCACCGAGATTCTTTTTGATTTTAGCGACGTATTCTTTAATCACGGGTGTGAGATACGCATCAATCACCGTCGTGTCGCCTCTATATACGGCGTTTATGATAGGATAGACTTCATGACTTCTTGAAATTGATTTTGCTTTTATTTTCTTTTCATGCTCCGGATATTCGTATGAGTGTAAAAACAAAACCGCTACGTTTTCGTCAAATTCTATTTCTTTTTCAAGCTCTTTTTCCACCCTGCCTCCCGGCATTACGCGTTCATCTATTTCAATTACTTTTTTATAAAGAGGTTTCGGTTTTTTGATATTCAAAGCAAACAAATCCTCTCTTCTTTGGTCTCGAATTTCAAGCAAATCTCCAAAACCTTTTGTCACTACAAACGTAACATCGGCCCCCTTGCCCTCAAGCAAAGCGTTCGTCCCCACAGTCGTCCCAAGCCTTATCCACTCTATTTTGCTTAAATCAAACTCCTCGCCGAGTTCATCAAAAACCTCTTTTATCGCCTGAGTATTCGAATCCTCATAAAAAGGCGATTCGCTCAATATCTTTTTTACAATCACCCTGTTTTTATACACCGCATAAATATCCGTAAAAGTCCCGCCTCTGTCTATTGCGATTTTCAGCATACGCGCCCTTTTAAAATGATTATTTTCATACTTCTCATACGACTTCTTAAACATTATAAAACTAAATAGCTCAACAAAAGAGCAAATTTTAGCCATTGCAAAAAAGCTAAAAAGCACAGACCGCTCACGCTTTTAGTGTGCTTTTTTTAACGCTTTTTTTCCATTAAAATTCGCAATTGTTTCGCTTATTTAGTTTTAACATTTCAAGTTTCAAGAATTTTATAATATTTTTGTGATAAAATAAGCAAAAAACTAACAAAAGGAAGAATATGAGAAGTGATGAAGTAAAAAAAGGCTGGCATAGAGCCCCTCACAGAAGTTTATTAAGAGCCACAGGGCTTAAAGACGAGGACTTTGACAAACCTTTTATCGGAGTTGCCAACAGCTTTATCGAAATTATTCCGGGACATTTTTTCTTAAACAAATACGCTGAAATCGTTAAAGACGAAATTAGAAAAAACGGGTGCGTTCCGTTTGAATTTAACACAATCGGTGTGGATGACGGAATCGCTATGGGGCATGACGGAATGCTTTATAGCTTACCAAGTAGAGAAATTATCGCAAATTCTATCGAAACGGTTATGAACGCCCACAAACTCGACGCTCTTATCTGTATCCCGAACTGCGATAAGATTACTCCTGGTATGGTTATGGGAGCGCTTAGAGTAAACGTACCTACTATCTTTGTAACAGGCGGTCCTATGAGAGCCGGCCATTTACCTGACGGAACTCCTATCGACCTTGCGACGGTATTTGAGGGAGTGGGTAAATTCGAAAAAGGCGAAATCGACGAAGAAAAACTTTATCAGCTTGAATGTCTTGCGTGTCCGGGTGGAGGAAGCTGTTCTGGTATGTTTACGGCAAACTCTATGAATACTTTAATCGAAGCTATGGGTATTGCGCTTAAAGGTAACGGAACGATTTTAGCGCTTACGCCTGAAAGAGAAGAGCTATTAAGAAAAGCGGCAAGAAGAATATGCGAAATCGCTAAAGACGAGAAGCTCACACAAGAATACAAAATCAAAAACATAATCAACGAAAAGGCAATCCACAACGCATTCGTAGTGGATATGGCTATGGGAGGTAGCTCAAATACCGTACTTCATATGATGGCTATCGCAAAAGAAGCGGATGTTGATTTTGACCTTCACAAACTAAACGAAATCGCAAGACACACTTCACACATCGCAAAAATTTCGCCGTCACTTCAAACGGTACATATGGAAGATATCCACAGAGCAGGCGGTATGAGTGCCGTTATGAAAGAAATCAGCAGAAGAAGCGACACTATCCTTTACCTTGACAACCCTGTAATCGAAGGCGGAACAGTAGCAGACAGAATCAAAGACGCCGAAGTTAAAGACCCGAGCGTAATTCATCCTATTGAAAATCCTTATAGTGAAGTGGGAGGACTTGCGATACTTTTCGGTAATTTAGCCGAAGAAGGATGCGTAATCAAAACGGCTGGAATCACAGGAAGCAGAAAATTCAGAGGAAAAGCCGTATGTTTTGATTCTCAGCAAGAAGCGATTGAGGGTATTACAAGCGGAAAAGTAAAAGAAGGAGACGTCGTAGTAATCAGATACGAAGGGCCTAAAGGAGGTCCCGGAATGCAAGAGATGCTTGCTCCTACAAGCTTAATTATGGGTATGGGGCTTGGAGACAAAGTCGCTCTTATCACGGACGGAAGATTTTCTGGTGCTACAAGGGGGCTAAGTATCGGTCACGTATCTCCTGAAGCGGCTGAGGGCGGAATGATAGGACTTCTAAAAGACGGAGATATTATCGAAATAGATGTTGATAATTTCTCTATAAATGTCGATTTACCACAAGAAGAAATCGAAAAAAGAAAAAAAGAATTCAAACCGATTAAAAAAGAAGTACCGGGCAAATGGCTAAAACAATACCGAATGTTAGTAACAAACGCGAGTAACGGAGCTGTTTTAAAGGCTGAATAAGCCTTTTGCCCGCTTTAAAGGGCACTTTATGAATTTAAAACATTATAAGATACGTATTACTATTTTTTCGATATTAATTTTAGTAACTTTTTTTGCCATTTTTTTAAGCTACGAAGTAAATAAAAAAACTATTAATTCCCTAAAAGAAAATCTTGCAAAAAAAATCTACATTCTAAGAAAAAACGAACTTTTAACTCATGAAAAAAATTTACAAAACTTTCTTAAAAATTTTAAAAATGCCGAAATTATCTCCACAAAAGAAAATCCAGGTTATAAAATCATAGATAATACGGTTATTTCAATTTTTAGAATTAAAGATAAAACTATAATTATCAAAGACAGTATTAAACAAGAAATATCTCCTCTATTACAATTAGCGACAATAAATTTAATAGTCATTACCGTTATTTCTCTAATGTTTTTTACTTTAATGTTTTGTTTTATCGAATTTTTACTAAAAAGATTTAAAATAGTAAGAAGTATAATCGCCAATATTAAACAAAGAGAATTTGAAAAACTGCCTCCCCTAACACCGGAAAAAAACATTTGTGACGAATTTAGAAACGAAATAGTAAAATTAGGCCGAGAGATAGAAACGTACATAAAACTTCTATCTCTAAAAGTCGAAGATTACAAGAAAAAAGCCTATATTGACGAACTTACCCAAACCTTCAATAGAAATTTTTTCAAAGAAATAGAAACCAAAATTTTCCTAAAAGCAAAAGTTTCATCTTTTCCTACTTCCGTTATTATGATAGATATCGACGATTTTAAAAAAATAAACGACACATACGGACATAAAAAAGGAGATGAAGTTTTAGAATACGTAGCTAAAATCTTAAAAGAAAACCTCAGAAAAGAAGACATTCTAATTAGATACGGAGGCGAAGAATTTTTGATTTTACTAAGCGAAACGGAACTTCACACCGCTTTAGGAATAACTAAAAAACTCATAAAAGCCGTGGAGTCGAATTCCTTGGATAATATGAAAATCACAATTAGCGCAGGTATTTCAAAAATAGAATATAACGATCAAAATATTTATGATTCCATTAAAAGAGCCGATAGTAACCTTTACAAAGCAAAACAAAACGGAAAAAACAGAGTTGAACTATGATATTTAAGACATAAAGGCTTTAAGTGAAAAAAAGAATATATTTCATACTAGCGACTTTAACTATAATCATAATAATCATTTCTTTTTTTTACAATCAACAAAGCCTTACAAAACTAGTCACTCAAAAAGCAAAAGAAACATATGAAAACCGATTAAAAGAATATAACGTTTTATACGACAGTAAAAAAACATTCTTAGACGCATTTGCTAAATTTTTAACTTCTTCTCCTATAATCATAGAATCTTATCTTGAAAACAACAGAACAAAATTAATCAGTTATATAAAACCTCTCTATAAAAATCTGCATAATTCAAATATAATCGAAGAGATTCATTTTTTCAAAGCTCCTGCAATAAGTTTCGTCAATTTTGCAAATCTAAAACAATACAACATCAACGTCTCAAAAAGCAGAGCCGATATTTTGTGGGTGGATACGTCTTTTCAACCTTCTACCCATTATTATGTCTGTAGATTATATCCTGGTCTTAGAGCAACATATCCGATAATTTATAACGGTAAAATCCTTGGAAGCCTATCTTTTGGGTTAAACATTAAAATTTTTAAAAAGCTGTTTGAAAAGTTGGGAGCTCAAAGCGTAAGCATTTATCTAAATAACGATATTCTAAAAAAAATGCTTTTACCTCAAAAATACAAAGAATACGCCAAACTACCGACTTATGAAAACTACAAGGTTTTAGGAAAAGTATTTAAAAACATCGATTTAAAACCCGGATTTGAAGTAAAAAACAATTATGTTTTCACAAAAATCAAAATTTCAGATTTTTTCGGACATCCTATGGCATATTTGGTAATAAAAGACGACATAAAACAATCGATTGCGACTATAAAAAGAATCCTTATCGAAAAAACGATTATCGAACTTTTAGGATTTTTAGTGGCTTTCGGGATAGTTTTTATACTATTTAGGTGGATTTTTACAAAAATGGAAGATATAAATAAAATTTTAACTCTCATAAAAGAACAAAAATTTTCTCAAATTCCTCAAAAAACCACCCCTAAAGACGAACTTGATATTTATAAAAACAATCTAATAGAAGTGGCTCAAAAAATCAAAACATATCTTAATATCTTAAGCGAAAAAGTTGAAGAGTATAGTGACAAAGCCTACAAAGACGGCCTAACCGAAGCTCTTAACAGACGATTTTTAGAAGAAAAAGCCAACCAACTATTTACCAAATACTCTTTGAAAAAAACAAAAGTCGGTATTGTGATGCTCGATATAGATAATTTTAAACAAATAAACGACAATTTCGGTCACGATATTGGTGATTTGATAATAACGAAACTTGCCGATACGATAAAATCTATCATCAGAAAAGAGGACTTTTTAATCAGATACGGAGGTGAGGAGTTTTTATTAATCCTGCCGAACTCTTCTCTTCAAGATACGTATAAAGTAGCTGAAAAAATCAGAAAAGCTATTGAAAATTTAGAAGTAAAAATAGGAAATAAAAACCTGAAATTCACAATAAGCGTCGGAATTAGCGAGCTTAATTCTTTTGATAAAACTCTTTTTGATGCAATAAAAAGAGCCGATATCAACCTCTACAAAGCAAAACAAAACGGAAAAAACAGAGTCGAAATATAGTGTAACAAAATGTTACGAAAAAACTCCGATATCGCCGTTTTATAAACAATCGAATAAGGGAATATTAAATAATAATTACAATTTGTTACAATGCCTTTAAAAAGCGAGTAAGAGTGAAACAACTAATAAACCAATCATTGAAAACTGCTCTTTTAATCATAAAACTTGTAATTCCTTTTTATCTTTTAGCGGATATTTTAATCTATTTCGGAATTTTGCAAAAAATATCTTTTATTTTCGAACCTATTACTTCCATTATGGGATTAAGTCCCGAGGTTTCTCTTTCAATTGCCGCCGGAGTGCTTTTTAATCTCTACGCCGCAATAGCATTTGCCGCTCCTCTTGGGCTAACGCCTTACGAATGGACAATTTTAGGGCTTTTTTTGGGTATCGCTCACGCACTGCCCGTTGAAAATTCTATCATGAAAAAACTCGGTATGCCTCATTGGTACTCCACACTTCTTCGAATAGGTGTAGGAATAGTTGCCGTTATTGTTTTTAGAGCGCTTCCTATTCATATAGAAGGTAAAACACTCCAAAAAGAGATATCGCTACCTCATTACGACTCTTTTTGGGATATGCTTGGAAATTCTTTATATAACGCCTCCGTTTTGGCTGTAAAAATCATCATTTTAATAACAATAATCATCATCGTTATGCATTTTATCAAAGAAAAACTATTCAAAAACAAAAACCTAAGCGCTCCCTTTTCGATAATTACGGGCATAATTTTGGGAATTACTTACGGAGCGGGGATTTTGATAGCTGAAAAAAATCGTCTTAGTAAAAAAGAGCTGCTTTTTGTGGGTACGTTTCTTATGATAGCCCACTCTCTAATAGAAGACCCTCTTTTATTCGTACTTTTCGGAGCTAACTTTTGGCTTTTGGTTTCTATCAGGGTGATTTTAGCCGTTATCTTTTCTTATTTGGTCGTTAAATTTTATCCGTTCAAACATAAAACTCAAAATTTTTAGAAAACAACTTATCAAAAAGCTCTTTTGCTTTTTTTAGCTCATCAAAAGAAGCTTTTATTTCATTTAAAACATCATCAAAAGTTTTTACACCCTCGTTTTTAATTGCATTTAGGTGATTATCGTTTTTTGGCAAAGGAAGTGATGATTTCAACATCTGCGAAAAATTCGTCATCGTTTTTTCATTAGTATCTTTTTGTTTTAAGAATTTCTCCAACATAGGTTTTATCTTCTTAAATGCTTCTTTTATCTCTTTTTTATCTTGCTCGCTTAATCCGTTCCCTTTATAATGAAATTTATATTCAAAAGCATGTTCCAAACTAATCTCTTTTACCGTAGTATCCGAACTTTTTTTGTAACTACTCGTAGCTTTTAAGCTGTCACTCATTTCCAAATCTATCCTATCTCCGCTACTTGTGGTAAAATGAAACGAAAACGAGGTTGAATTAATCGAAGAAGTGTCGATAAGCATTTTATAGCCTTTTATTTTTAAATCGACAAAAAAAGGAATTTTATGAGAATTTTGTTTTTAATAATCGCACTATTGTTTTTGGGATGTCAAAACGGCACAAATGACTCCGATAGCGCCGAATTAGGCACTCCGATACGAAACGGATATCCGTTTTATCTGCAAAACGGCAAAATAAAATGGTTTGACGGAGCAAAATTTCTTTTTAAAACGACTTCACCGAATGAATACAACGAAACGGCGAAATTTTCCTATGAAGGATTCAAAAAAGCTATCGAATTCGCCTCTTCAAAAAAATATTTCTCCATGTGGTTTGTAAAAGAGTGGTTTGATAACGGAGCTCCGAGCGATTGGTATGAATGGAGCGATATCCAAAAAGCAATGGACGAAGGCAAGATTCCGGTATTTATTTTTTACTATTTTGGAGATTCACTAACCCAAATGCCAACCCAAGACGAAATAGACGACTACTACCAAGCCGCCGATACGTTTGCAAATTACATCTCAAAATTAAAAGGCGAAAAAATTATAATAATCGAGCCCGAATTTAATAAAAATTTTATCGTAAACGACGAAAACAACTCAAAAACAATGGCAGGTATCTTCTCAAACGCGATAGATATCATCAAATCAAAAATAAAAGACGCAAAATTTTCTCTTTGTATGATGGACACGGGCAAAAGAAACGCAAACGAAACGTATCCGGAGTGCGGATATGCAAACTGCGCTCTTGGAGACAAATCCGAATGGATAAAAAGCTACTCGGTTTATAAATATCTTCTTGATAAAATAGATTTCATATCGTTTCAAGAAATGGTATCTCAATTTTCAAGAGACCCGGACAATCCCGGCACCCAAGACGACCCGAATCTTATACACTATACTGATTCTCAAATCGGTATTGATTATTTAGCAAAAAGAGTAGAAAACCTGAGCGCCTTTTTACACGACACCTACAAAAAACCGGTACTTTTGGCTTACGTAGCAATTGCAAGCGGTACATGGGATGACAAAAATTCAAACGGACAAATTGACGACGGAGAATTCAACAAAGACGGCTGGGATAACAAAATCTACAATTTCTACAACCAAATGTATCAAAATCGCTACACTCTTTATAAAAAAGGTCTTATCGCCTATATTCCTATGGCGTTAATAGACGACCCTCAGCACGATATAAACGGCTGGCAGTTCTTTAACAAAAACGAATACCATTTGGGATTGATAGAAACTTCGGCAAAAGACGAAGAGGATACGGCTTTATACGGAGATTTGAAATTCAAAGCCGAAATTAAATAACTACTCCTCTTCTACTTCTATAGCCTGATATCTGTAAATTGTCGGATGATATCTCAAACAATCTCCCGGAAGCCCGGCTTTTACGCAAAGATGTGCGAAAAACAGGTCAAATACCGGCAATTCTTCCCAGACTGCCGGTAAAAACGTTGCTTGATGATTTGCAAGCTGAAGTATCACACCATCAACCCCCGGTCTGATTTTGCTTCTTAAATCGGCGATATCTTCGTATTCCACTTTTTCAGGAATCGTAAGCACGCTAACTTCTATTTTCACTCTATCAAATTCTTCAGGAGTTAAAGGTGGAAATCTCGGATCTTCAAACGCCGCAGCCTTTGCGTTTGCAATAACATCGTCAATCAAAGGACGATACGGCAAAATAGAACCTATACATCCTCTAAGATTGCTTCCTCTGGGTTTATCTTTCATTTTTAAAGTGACAAAAGTCGCTCTCTCTTCCGCCAACCAAGGATACTTTTCAAGCCATTCGTTTTTATCTATAAGTTTTTTCCCCTCAAATTCCTCCGCAATAGAAAGCCTTGCAAGTTTAGGCAATATTTCGTATTTTTCCATTTTCCCCTCCTTAACAGCTTTTATTTATTATATCACAAAACTTTAGTCTTGTAAACTAAACTAACCTTTACTAAGCTGAGCTTTTTCTTCCAAATTATATAGCCACACAAACACCTCGACCACCGCTTCGTACATTTTCGGAGGAATCTCTTCACCCACCTCAACACTCAAAAGCATATCCGCAAGAGCTTCGTTTTGAAAAAGAGGAACGTCGTACTCTTTTGCTTTTTGAATAATTTTTTGAGCCAAAACCCCTTTTCCTTTTGCAACGACTTTAGGGGCATTGTCTTCATAGGCCTTATATTTTAACGCTACTGCTTTAATATTTGTGGATTTTTTCATAAATAGGACCTTTTTTCGTCAGAGTCGATTTGTAAAGATAGACTTCAAGAGGCACTTCGAGCTTGATATTTTCCCATTTTTTCAGCTCATCCCAAAACTTTTCGTCTTTTATGTTTTTGATTCTACAAAGAGTGATATGAGGTTTAAAAGGCTTATCGTTTTTTAACGAAAATTTTTCGTTTATCTGTCTGTTTATATCGTCGTCGATATCGGCTTTAAGATACAAAATCCTATCCCCAAACGTCCCGATGCCGTTTATTTTAAAGCTATCTTTTTTAATATCCAGATTCTTTAGGTACTTTTCAGGTTCGTCTTCTCCTATAAATTTATGAGTTAGATGCAAATTCCACCCCTCAACCCACTTGCCCTCTACGTATTTCGAAAGAGATTGTTTAATAGCCCCGTATATCGGCAAAGTAACGGGTGTCGCTATAAAAAGTCTCATTGCATAATCTTTGAAATGATATAAAATATCGCGCTCAAAACGACACTTATTAAAATTGATGACGTAATAGGAAAATAAAATACGAAATTCTCTTTTTTAATAACGATATCTCCGGGCAAATGAAACAGAGGAAAATCTTTGAAAAAATAAAGAAGTAACCCGATAATTATAAAAATCACACCTATAAATATAAAAATTTTCGCCATTTACCTCCCTTTTTTAAATATTTCAAATTCTTCGACTTTTGTGCTTGCTATTTCCCCTCTTTTCAATTTCACGATTTCACCAATTTCTCATCTTTTTTCAATATCACAAACTCACTATTTCACGATTTCGCCATATTTTCATTAATTATATCAAATTAGCTATAATTCCAATAAAAAAGGATTACTATGCCTATGACTATTACGGAAAAGATTTTTGCCGAACATATAGGGCGTGAAGTAAAGCCGGGCGAAATTATTATGTGTGATGTGGATATGACTATCGGAAACGATATTACCACTCCTATTTCAATCAGAGCTTTTGAAGAGAGCGGCGCAAAAAAACTTGCAAAACCTGATAATTTCGCAATTGTATTAGACCACTTCATCCCGCCAAAAGACATAGCAAGCGCAAACCAAGCAAAAATAAACAGAGACTTCGCATACAAACACGACCTTAAAAACTTTTTTGACGAAAAAGATATGGGAATCGAGCATAGACTTTTACCTGAAAAAGGACTTGTAATCCCCGGAGACGTTATTATCGGAGCGGACAGCCATACATGTACTCACGGAGCTTTAGGAGCGTTTTCTACAGGTATGGGAAGTACTGATATCGCGTTTTGTATGATTACGGGTAAAAGCTGGTTTAAAGTTCCTGAAAGTATCAAAGTAATTTTCAAAGGCGAAAGAGGAGAGCACGTTTACGGAAAAGATTTGATTCTTGAATTAATCAGAAGAATAGGAGTTGACGGAGCGCTTTACAAAGCCCTTGAATTCACGGGAGAAGTAATCGAAAATCTTCCTATGGACGATAGAATGAGCCTTTGTAATATGGCTATAGAAGCCGGAGCTAAAAACGGAATTATCGCATATGACAAAATCACCGAAGAATTCCTAAACGAAGTTAAAAAATACAATCCTTTACGCGCAGAGCCTAAAATTCACTATTCGGACCCTGATGCAAAATACGCCCAAACTATCGAAATAAACGTTAGCGAACTCGAACCTTTAGTAGCATATCCATATTTGCCAAGTAACGGAAAACCTATCAGCCAAGCCGTAAAAGACGATATCGAAATCCACCAAGTATATATCGGAAGCTGTACGAACGGAACTCTTAGCGACCTTAGAATCGCAGCGGAAATTCTAAAAGGAAAAAGAGTACATAAAAAAGTAAGACTAATAGTAACACCGGCAACTCAAAGAATCTACAAACAAGCGGAGCACGAAGGTATTATCGATACTCTTATCGATGCAGGTGCAGTTGTAGCAAATCCTACTTGCGGTGCATGTCTTGGAGGATATATGGGTATTTTGGGTGATGGTGAAAGATGTGTAGCCACTACGAATAGAAACTTCAGAGGTAGAATGGGAAGCAGAAACTCAGAAGTATACCTTAGCAACTCGGCAGTTGCCGCGGCAAGTGCAATCGCCGGAAAAATCGCCGATCCGAGAGATATCTAATCTCTCTTTTTCTTCAATCATTTATTATTAAACTTCTTATAACCAGTGACAGACTCTAAATGCTATAAAAAGGGAAGCCCGTTTTATTTAACGAGCTGAATTTTAACAGGCCCTAAATGAAGCGAATTTACCACAACCCCTCCGCTTTGAATCCAGGCTTTAATACCGCCTTTTAATACATAAACATGCTTAAAGTTATACCATTTCTTAAGAGTTGCCGCAGCCAAAAGCGCCCTATGTCCCGTTCTACATACGATTACATACGTTTTATTAGGCTTTAACGCTCCCGATTTAACTCCTCCGTATAATACGCCTCTTGGCAAATTTATCGTCTCAAGATAATCGATTTGGCCGGCATTCCACTCCATAGGTTCTCTAACATCTACGATTTGGAAATTTTTATTGTTTTTTATCCAATTTTTGAGCTGTTTTATGTTTATAAAACTATCTCCCACGATTTTAAGCGCCGCTTGTTTTTGTGCTTTTACACCATCAAGCGGATTATAAGCAAACAAAAATCCTGCGGTTAAAAGTCCCGTTAATAAAAGCTTTTTCATTTTTTCTCCTTTTTTTGTATTATATTGACAAAAAAGAAAATAACCATTGATTTCAATCAACAAAGGAGTAAAATGAATTATCTAATTCCCGAGTGGGAAAAACAAAGTTTCGTTCAACTCGTATTTCCTCACAAAGAAACAGATTGGTCTTGCTGTTTGGAAGAAGCTATCAAAACATTTACAGAAATAGCTTATGCTATAGCTCAATACCAAAAAGTCCTCATCTGCTACCAAGACGAAAATACAATCTCTCACCTTAAACACAAAAATTTTATTTTCCGTAAAGTCAAAAACAACGACACTTGGGCAAGAGACTTCGGAGCGATAAGCGTAAAAAAAGATACTCAAATAAAACTTTTAGATTTCAAATTCAACGGCTGGGGACTTAAATTCCCCGCAAATTACGACAACCTCATCTCAAGACAACTTTTCAATATCCATAAAAGCTACAATTTCGTACTTGAAGGCGGAAGTATAGACACCAACGGAAAAACACTCCTTACAACATCCCAGTGTCTTTTGGAGCCCAACAGAAACTATCCGTTATCAAAAGATGAAATAGAAGAGTTTTTAAAAAACGAGCTTTTCGTAGATGAAATAATCTGGCTAAATCACGGCTTCTTAGAAGGAGACGATACCGATTCTCATATCGATACCTTAGCAAGATTTGTCGATGAAAACACTATCGTCTATTGCAAGTGCTCCGATTCAAGCGATATACATTATAAAGAACTCGCAAAAATGGAAGAAGAGCTGAAAAAAACTTCTTTCAATATAATACCTCTGCCACTTCCAAGCCCTAAATATTGGAATAATCATCGCCTCCCAGCAACATACGCAAACTTTTTAATCATAAATAACGCCGTTTTACTGCCCGTATATGACGACGTAAAAGACAAATACGTATACGACCTTTTTAATTCACTCTTTCCAGATAGAGAAATCATACCTATAAATGCAAACACCCTCATCAAACAACACGGTTCGATACATTGCATAACAAAGGAGTATTTCAATGAAGATTTTATTAGCGCCGAGTGAAAGAAAAAGCCTTGGAGGCGACAAAAGTTTTAATATTTCTTCTTTTAAGGAACTAAACCCTCTAAGAGAAGAAGCAATAAAAAAATATGACGAATTCATTCAAAAAACGGATGATATAAAAAACTTCGGAGACATCAAAACCCCTATAAAAGAACGACCCGCCAAAGAAGCGATTTTAAGATATACGGGAGTTGCTTTTGAATATTTAGACTACCCTACTCTTCCAAACGAAGCAAAAGAATACCTAAACGAAAACCTTATAATCTTCTCAAACCTTTTTGGGATACTAAAGCCTACGGATTTGATACCTTATTACACACTAAAACAAGGAAGCAAACCCGGCTTTGACATATACAAATTTTACAAAGAAAAAGTTACTGAAATTCTCGATAGCCTAAACGAAGATTTCATAGACCTAAGAGCCAAATTTTACGAAAAAATCTATAAACCCAAAAACGCCGTAACCTTCAAATTCATAAAAAACGGCAAAGTAGTCAGTCATTTCGCAAAAGCATATAGAGGCACACTCACTCGCCACATCGCTCTTCACAGACCAAAAACGATAGAAGAAGTGCTAAAAATAGAATTCCCTGGTATCGAAATTATGGAAATACAAGAAAAAAAAGGAATAAAAGAGATTGTTTGCGAAATAAAATAACTACTTCTCCCATAAAAGAGCGATATCCTCGACACTTACGTCGCTTCTTCTCGGTTTAATGCTAACAGATTCGATTTCATAATTACTTGGGTCATATTTTTCTTCTATTTTTTCAATCTCAGCTTCAAGTTCTTCTTTTAAGTTTTTAATATCCTCTTTTACTTCTTCTATTTGCATCTCAACCGCTTCGACGTCTCTTTTCTCTTTGACGATTCTTCCTCCCTTTTTAAGCGCACTCGCACCCTTTGTAACGGCGGAGCTTTTTCTGCCGAACAATGCACCCAAAATCCCCATTCCGATATCAAGCAGAGTATCGGTCGTTTTTGAGCTGACGTCGCTTTTTTCCTTTTCAAGTTTTATCTCAAGCCTTTGAAGTTTATCTTGAAGCCTTTCGAATTTGGTTTTGTATTTTTTCTCTATTTTTTCAATTTCCGCTTCTTTTTTATCTTTCAAAACCCCATCCACTTTTGCTCTGAAATCCTCTTCGCTCTCACCGAGTTTTGACTCCATTTTGAGTTTTTTACACGCAAACAATTCTATTTTTTTATTATGATAAAGATAATCTTTTAGTTTTCTCTCAAATTCTTTTAAAGACGTAGCGTTTTCCACAATCTCAGGCAGTTTTGCAAATTTTGCCGAGCTTTTATATTTTCTTGATAAATTGGTAGGTCTCTCCTCAACCGCCTCTTCCCAATCAATCGTATTCATACCCTCATAAAGTTCAAGCTTGTAATCAAACTCCTCTTCAAAATCTATACCTCTTTTTTGATTATAAAACCTTACTTTCGCATTTGCATAAATATACGGATAAAAAGGATCGTCGGAATTTATGTTCGTATCGTTGAAGTACTCTTTTATTTTCTTACTCACAATCGGTTTCATTCCACCATCGCTATCACTCGTTTTAGTAACAGCGGGAGTCTCTTGAACTTCAGTTTTTTTATCTTTCATAAGTCTTCTGATATCGTCTTTTGTCATAGGACCTTTTAGGTATGAAAGTACCCACCTCGTATAAAATTCCCTTACGTCATCTTCATGCACGTTTTTAAGATAAAAATGTCTGCCTTTTAGATTCGCTATTTTTTCAGCAACCTCTTTTTTATCTTCTCCATCACTCAAAGAATCCACAACTTTTTCGATATCTTGTTTCGTCTGAAGCTTACCGACAAACCAAGTACCGATGTTTGAAAGCCCCTTATAGTCGATATCCACAGGGTTTTGAGTAGATAGCACCACTCCGATACCAAAGGCTCTTGCTTGTTTCAAAAGAAGCAGCATCGGTTCTTTACTCGGAGGATTTTTACTCGGAGGAAAATACCCGAAAATCTCATCCATATAAAGCATGGCTTTAAGTGAAGAACTTCCCCTTTGTCTTCTCATCCAGCTTATGAAACGGTTAAGTAAAAGCGTTACGAAAAACATTCTTTCGTTATCGCTCAGATGTGCTATAGAAAATATTGCGATTTTAGCTTTGCCGTTTTTGTCGTAAAGCATTTTTCCGATATCAAGAGGCTCGCCGCTTATCCAAGTCGAAAATCCTACGGATGAAAGTACGTTATTGAATTTCATAGCAAGTTCTAAACGCTCTTTTTGAGGATAAAAGGTTTTTAGAGGCATAACTCCTATTTTTTCAAAAGGAGGATTGGTAATATAGCCTATCAGCTCTTCCAAGCTTAAAGATTGTCCCTTAGACCAAAAATAATAAAAAATATTGCTAATAAGCAGATGTTCTTTTGAACTTACCGGGTCCGCATCGATTCCGATAAGCGACAAAATCGAAGAAACGCTCGAATTAATAAGCGAAGCGAATAAATCGACATCGTCCACCACCTCTTCGCCCGGAGCTTCGAAACTACCAAGAATATTGACACTAACCCCTGCGGTACTTCCGGGAGTATATATCGTCTTGTCAACCTCGGCGTATCTTTTTACCCTATCAAGGTCTTGATGAAAACTCTCAATCCCCTCTTTCCACATTTTAGCCGTTTTTTCCGCAAGCTCATCTACACTCATTCCCTTAGCCTGAGCCGTACTTTCATCAATCCAAGGCTTAAAATCCTCCGGCTTCATCTCTGGAAACGCAAGACATAGATTTCCCATATCGCCTTTAGGGTCGATTACCAGCACCGGAATGTTATCAATCGCCGCCTCTTCTATCAAATCAATCCCGAGCCCGGTCTTCCCCGAACCCGTCATACCGATTATAATCGCATGAGTTGTTAAATGTTTTGATTTGTTAAGAGTAAGCGAATCATCCTCGGCATCTTTCCCCAAATAAAAAAGCCCCATTTTTTCATAAATTTCTTTCATTTTACGCCTTTATTATTTCCGATTTCAACTCTTTAATTTTCGTATACGATTCATCTGCGGTTAAGATTTTCAGTTTGCGAGACAAAGCTAAAGAAGCGTTTAACAAAACCATATTATCCAATTCGTATTTTGTTTTAATCCTTGCAAAAGCATTCGCTTCTTTTTTAGTAAAATCGATTATCTCAACATTTTCGTTTATAAACTCTTTTATCAAATACAAATTATGAGAGACGTTTTTACTTGATTCCGCACCTGCCAATAAAAAAGAATAATCAAAAACGGAAATATACAATTCATCATAATTTAAAAGTATTTTACCAATTTTTTCACTACCGCTCAAAAATAAAACGGCAATTTCATAGTCAATCATAACTCCATTCATTTTATATTCCTAAATGCTTTTACATCTTCTTTAGAAAGTTTTCCACAAAATTTCATCAAATCTTTCTTTTTAAATTTTTTAATGTTTGCATACGTTTTTATTGCATTTTCTAAAATATGTACTTTCGTGGTATCATACTCTTTTGCAAGCATTTCAAGCAATAAAAGAGTTTCTTCTTCTATTCTAAAACTTACTAATTTTTTCAAACCTCATCCTTTTGTATATACAAATAATTATATTATATCAAAAAAAACGTAGATACTATCAAATGTTAAAATTCCCCAAATTTTAGGCATTTTGTAAATTTTTTCTTCAAAAAAAATTTTTTTTAAAACCTTTTTTTTTCAAAAGATTCATAATTCCATTCCTAAATTAAAAATTCAATAAAAGGAGTTTACTATGAAGAAATTTGTAGGACTGTCGGTTGTTGCAATATCATTATTTGCAACGACGAATCTAAATCTTGGAATCGGAGGAGGAAGAAGCGGCGTAACTCATTCACCGATGAAAAATTACGACTTTTTAAATATTAGAGTTACAAAAGAGTTGCCACAAAATCGCTTTTTAAGATTCGAACTTGAAAAAAGCACGGCAATTAAAATTCCGGGAATCGATAACGATACATCTTTAACAAGAGTTTTAGCAAACGTAGAAAAAGATTTTCCTATTCAAAACAGCAAATTAACACCGTATATTTTCTTAGGTGCCGGATATCAATGGGTAAAAGGACCATATGACAATGCTGCCATTGCAGATGCAGGTATGGGTGCGAAAATAGGATTTACAAAAAATTTCGATATGTTCGTAGAGGCAAGAGGACTTAGAGATTTCCATAATAACGACAATCATATAGGATTTTTAGGAGGATTCGAATATAGTTTCGGAAGTGAAAAACCTCAAGTAAAACAACCTCTACCTCAACCTATAGTACATAAAATCGTATATAAAGATTCGGATTTGGACGGAGTACCTGATAATCTCGATAAATGTCCTAATACCCCACATGGTGTAAAAGTAAATAAATACGGATGTCCTATTGACAGTGACCACGACGGTGTACCTGATTATCTTGACAAATGCCCTAATACTCCGGCAGGAGTAAAAGTAGATAAATTCGGATGTCCAATTGACAGCGACCACGACGGTGTACCTGATTATCTCGACAGATGTCCTAATACTCCAAAAGGAATCACCGTAAATAAAAACGGATGTCCCGTAAGTTTTAATTTCGATATTACATTTGATTGCTGCAGTGCAAAAATAAAACCTCAATATATGGAAAAAATTAAAGAATTTGCAGAATTCTTAAAAGAAAATCCGGCATATAAAGCCGAAATTCAAGGATATACAGATAATACCGGTTCTAAAACATATAATATAGTATTGTCACAAAAAAGAGCAAAAGCGGTTTACGACGCACTTATCAAACTTGGAATTTCAAAAGACAGACTAAGTTGGGCAGGATACGGACCGGCAAACCCTATAGCACCTAACAATACACCTGAAGGTAGAGAAAAAAACAGAAGAGTGGTGGCAAAACTCTACTTTTAAGGCTTTAAATGAAAGAATTGATGTTTTATACGATTTCTTTAATAACAATTTTAAATCCGATAGCGGGAGCGGCTATTATGCTCTCGCTTGTTAAATTTTCAGATATTCCGGAAGTTGCTAAAAAAAGTTCGTTAACGGTTTTTATAGCAAGTATCGCAACTATGTTTTTGGGAGGAGAGATTTTAAAATTATTCGGTATTAACATTCCCTCTATTAAAGCTATAGGAGGGGTGGTTTTGTTATTAATTGCAATTCATATGATTCAAGGTAAAGAAATCACATCGGCCAATTCTACAAAGGAAGAACATGACGCCGCGCAAGAAAAAGAAGATATTGCTATTATTCCTCTTGCCATTCCTATTTTATTTGGACCGGGAGTTATTACCACAATTATAGTTTTAAGCCATAAAGCCGTAACTTTGCAAGAAAAAGCATTATTGATTTTAGCTATTTTCGTATCATCACTAATAACATACCTAACTTTATTAAACGCCAATAAAATTTCAAAATTTTTAGGCGTTAACGGTATAAAAATCGCATCTCGTATTATGGGACTTATCATAGGAGCTGTCGCATTTTTGTTTTTAGTGGGAGGAATAAAAACTTTATGGGAGGTATTATGAATGCAAAATTGATTTTTTCTTCGATAATAATAGGAATTATTACGGGAATTTTTATCGTTATATACGCCTTGGCCACCAAATACCTCTCTTTTTTACTTTTTTTAGGAGACCCTTTTGAAACTATCGACAAACTTCCCGTTTGGTATATTTATTTAGTACCGTTTTTGTCAATTTTGATAGTCAATTATCTCATCTCAAAAAACGAAAAAGTAAAAGAATACGGTGTGGCCGAAATTGCCAAAGCAATAGACGAAAACAAAATGACATTCAGCATAAAAGACCTCTTTTTAAAAATTTTCGCTTCATCTCTTTCACTTGCAAGCGGATTTGCAGTAGGAAACGAAGGTCCTTCGGCTGCTATAGGAGCAATGATAGCCCAAAAGTTTCATAATATTTTCAACCTTCCAAAAAAACTACTAAAAGTTTCTTTAAGTATAGGAGCAAGCAGCGGAATCGCCGCGATTTTCGTATCTCCCATTACAGGGATAATGTTTGCTATAGAAAATATAGCATACGAATTCGTAAGGGACTTTGCCGGATATTTAATATTAGCAAGTGTAATTGCTTTTAGTATAGCGTGGCATTTTTTAGAACCGCTTATTTTTAATTATTCTACAGGAAAATTTATAGAATACAGATATATTTTCGCAACGATTTTGTTTATTCCGGTAATTACGTTTTTTATCTATTTTTATCTTTCTCTGAAAGAAATAGTATTAAAATTTTTAAAAGAAAAAATCCATCTGCCTTCAAAAAATTTCGTTTTAGCGGCTATTGGAAGTTTTATAATCGGAACAATTCTAATAATATCACCTTATGCTGCGTTTAGCGGACACGAAGTGGTAAAAATTCTAATCAATGATTCAAATCATTTTCCTTTGTATATGATTTTTATCTTGATAATTCTAAGAATAGTAGCTACAAGCGTTTCACTTTATGCTAATGCGGTTGGAGGAGTTTTTATTGCTCTTATGAGCATCGGTGCCCTTGTGGGTTACGGTTTTGGTGAAGTTATGGTATATGTTGATTTTCCAATCGAACCGTTTTATTTTGCAGCTATAGGTGCCGGAGTATTTATGGGAGTAAATATGAGACTTCCTTTAACGGCAGTGGTTTTGGCTTTGGAAGTCACTTACGATTATAATGTAATCATACCTATAGGAATAAGCGTAGTAATCGTAACGTATCTTTCAACCTTAAAATTTGATATAAGAAAACTTTCGACACTCATACATCACAAGGAGAAAACATGAGATT
Source organism: Caminibacter pacificus (assembly GCF_003752135.1). NCBI lineage: Bacteria > Pseudomonadati > Campylobacterota > Epsilonproteobacteria > Nautiliales > Nautiliaceae > Caminibacter > Caminibacter pacificus. Next base: position 2,608 of record NZ_RJVK01000004.1, on the reverse strand, counting down.
TTTAATTTTAGCTATTTTTTCAATACTCTTATATGCCTCGAACATCGACGATATAATAAAATCGATTCCAAAAAATTCACCGAATTATTCACTTGCAACAATATTAGCTCAAAAAATAAAAACCTTAAATTACCAACCTCCTAAAATAAACCTAAATCCTACAAACCAAAAAGAATATCTTCAATCTTTTTACCAATTAAACGATATGTTGATACTACAAAACTCTTTACCTGAAAAAATTAATGATATAGAAGATAAAATTTCCGTATTACAAAACCAAAAAGACCCCATTTCTCAACTGCAACTTTTATATTATGAAAAACTTTTAAAAATAGACAACCAAACTTTAAATTTTCTAAACAACAATTTTTCAGGTTTTGAAAAAAAATTACACGCAAAATTAAACGACATCCAATTTGATATTCAAAATGCAAAAAAAGAGATAAATAAATGGCAAAAAAAATTACAAGACAACTTAAAACAACTTGAAAAATTAAAAATAGACCTTCAAAAATTCATCTTATTAAACGACCAAAAATCAATTAATAAAACTCAAGATTTAATAGAAAAAACCTTAAACAGCCAAAAAGAGATATATAAAAACCTCTTAAATAATCAGTTAATTTTATGGTTTAACGATTTACAACATAAAAACAAACATGCCTTTAACACGGATGACGATATCCTAAAATACGCAAAAGAAATCGACAATAATTTTTATACGGCTATAAACCAGTTAGTAACCGACTTCGAACAATTAACATTCGGAGCAAAAGTATTAGTTTACGGAGCTAAAAAAGAAGCGGAACTTTTATGGCAAAAAGTCTTGCATTTTATAAATTACCCTCTATTCACCGTAGGAAATAGAACAATTACACCTCTAAACTTTGCAATATTCGTTATCGTTCTTATTATCGGATGGTTTGTAGGTAAATATTATAAACATCTAATCTACAAAATAAGACATAAATATAAAATTTCTCACTCAACTGCCACACTTCTTGCCAATATGGGATATTATACGATTATTACTCTTTCGTTTCTAATTGCATTAAAAGTCGTTGGTCTTGATTTAAGCTCGCTTGCAATTATCGCCGGTGCTCTATCCGTTGGTATCGGTTTTGGTTTGCAAAATGTAGTTAGTAACTTTGTAAGCGGTATTATCTTAATGTTTGAAAGGTCTATAAAAGTTGGAGATTATATAGAAATTGACCAAGACACAAGAGGAGAAGTTATAGATATTTCCATGCGTTCGACAATTATCAGAACAAATGACAATATTAACTTAATAATTCCAAACCAAAGCTTTATTCAAAATAACGTAATTAACTGGACATTAGGCGATGATATCGTAAGATTTAGAGTACCTTTTGGAGTAGCATACGGTAGTGATATAGACAAAGTAGAAAAAGTAATATTCCAAGCCCTTGAAAAATCAAACCTTCCTTATATAAAAAAACACCCGTCACTTGATGTTAAACCTCTTGTAGTATTTATGGAAATGGCTGATAGCAGTCTTAATTTCGAACTTTTCGTATGGGTAAAAGGCGAATATGCAAGAAGACCGAGACGTACAAGAAGTAAATTCTTAAAAATGATATATAACGCACTAAATGAAGCGGGAATTACTATTCCGTTCCCTCAACAAGACCTTCATATTAAAGATACCGTACCTTTTGAGATAACTATCAAAAGATAGTTATCTTTTCATTTTTTCACACAAACAATAACTCCTGAAGACCAACCTAAATTCACAATTTCCAAATCTTCCCTGTTATGCAAATAATCTATCAACTTTTCTACTTTTTTCTCATGTCCTTCAGGCCAATTCGACTGCGGCAACATATCATCGATAATATAAAAAGCCTTTTCATTTAACATCTCAAGCGTATCTTCAAGCATTTCGTATTTCCCTGCCCATGTATCGGCAAAAATAAAATCAAAATTTTTATTTTCTTTCTTTAATCTCTCCAAAAAGGCATTCCCGTCATCACATACAAACTCAACGTTTTTATAATGACCCAAATGTTTTTTGGCAATACTCAGCAATTTTTCATCGTTATCGACGGTAATTAAATGCGAATTTTCATCCATCCCATCAAGTATCCACGCTGTAGATAAGCCCGTACCGGTTCCCAGTTCCAAAAATTCCCCGCTTTTACTTGCCCCAAGCACTCTTAATAATACTCCAACATCCTTTTCACCACACATATCAAACCCGATTTTTTTCGTGTCTGCCACTATATTTTTTAAGGCTCTCGGCTCTTTTACATATTCATTCGACATTTTTTCTCCTTACTAAAAACAAAATTATATCATACCCCTCCTTAGTCAACTAATCTACATAAATATCTTTCATCATAAAATTTAAAGAAAATAACAATATGATTTTATTGTAAAAATTGTAAACATAAAATAAAATATGTTTAAGATAATAGCTTTCAGCGTCAGACACTTATAATATGACATTATTAAATGAGAGTTTTATGTTTAGGTTTGTTGTGTTTTATTTGGTGCCAGACTCGTTGGAGTTGTAAGTTATTTAACACTGTAAAGTGTAGCGGGGAGCTACTTTCCCACATCCGTAAGGATGCAGTATCATCACCGC